>JASHQJ010000509.1 GCA_030037595.1 Candidatus Binataceae bacterium | reverse complement strand
GCCTTCGCAGGCTGCCCACAAGTCCCCAGGCGGGACCCTTTAGTGGTCCCAGAGCCTGTGGACCCTGTGAGCAGCCTTACAAAACTCTTCGCAGGAGTTGACTCTCATGACAGTCGCTCCTCGCTTTCGAATGTCGCGTTACATTCCTGGGCCTTTATGAGCCCGTTATAGCGGGCGGGGGTCCATCCCATCATCCCGAGGGCGCCGAAACATCAGCGAGGTGTCGAGGGATCTTATCAAGCCGCATTCAGCATCAAGGGTGGCCACAACGCAAAGGCGTTACGCTGCGGCAATGCGAACTCTCGATCGGTTCTCGCCATCGCGGTGTCGGCCGCAGCGGCCTCAGATTCCTCGCGCAAGGCTCGGAATGACGCGGGCATTGGGACTCATTTTCGCTATTGCCTGAACTGAATAACTTCGTCATATATTCAGTTGATGGCAGCGGCACTACCCGAAGCAACTGAATCGATATCGCGCACGCGGATCCTGGCCGCCGCGCGCCAGCGCTTCGAGCGGCGCGGCTTTCGCGCGACCAGTATCGCCGCGATCGCGCGCGCAGCTGGCGTCGCGGTCGGCACGATCTACCTCTACTTCAAGAACAAGGAGCAAATCCTGGTCGCGCTGTTCGACGAATCCAACGCGCGCTGGATCTCGGAGGCGCGGGGCATTACCGAGGGTCCCGGCGGCGCCGAGGAGCGCCTGGTGAGGCTCGCCTACGCGAGCAACGCGCGATACGAGCGCGACCTGCTGTTCCGCTCGGTGATGACGCGCGACCTCGAAGTGATCCTGGCGCCGCTATGCGACGAGCTCCGTGGCAAGGTGATGCGCGAGACGGTGGCGCTGATCATGGGCGTGATCCGCGACGGTATCCGGCGCGAGGAACTCCGCGCGCTCGACGCGGACAAGGCAGCCTACGTCCTGTGGACGACGGCCGACGCGCTCTTCATGCAAACTGAGTTCCGCTACGAGGACTTGCTGCCGGTCTATATCGCGATCGTGAGCGACGGTCTGCGCCTGCCTTCAAAGGGGAAACGGAAATGAAAACTCTGGCGTCGCTTTGCTTCGCGCTGATTGTCACAGGATGCAGCGGCCCGAGCTGGACAAATAGCAGCTACCTCTATCGCTACATCTTCTGGGGCCCGCAAAACCTGGTATCACCGGGAGACAACTACAAGCTGTTCCCATCGCATGCGATCGCAGCGTCTTCGGCGCCGTACCATTTTGCGCCGGGGTCTGCGGGCATCGTTCCGGTGACCGTCGAGTACAAGAAGGGCGACACGATGCGGACCGGCTCGTTCGATGAGTTGCTCGCGTCAACCGGCACGCACGCCTTTATCGTGATCAAAGACGACCAAGTCGTTTACGAGAAGTACTTCAACGGCTACCAGCGCGATTCGGTATGCATGTCGCGCTCGCTCGCGAAGTCTTTCACCTCGGCGCTGGTCGGAATCGCGATCGCCGAGGGCCGGATCCATAGCGTCAACGATCCGATCACGAACTACCTGCCGGAGCTAAAGGGGAAGGGCTTCGAGCGAATCACCATTCGCAACCTGCTCACGATGGGCTCCGGGATCAAGTTCCGGCTCCGCGACCTGCCGTGGGATGAGCAGCCGATCGCATACATGCATCCCGAGCTGCGCGAGGTTCTGCTGCAGCGCCTCGAGATCGAGGAGCCGCCGGGACAGTCGTTCAATTACGATGACTACAACACTCTGCTGCTCGGGATCATTCTCGAGCGCACCACGAATCGCACGCCGAGCGAATATCTCGCGGAAAAAATCTGGCAGCCGGTTGGGATGGAATATCCGGCGACCTGGAGTATCGACAGCGAACGCGATGGCCTGGAGCTGATGCACGTGGCACTCAATGCGCGCGCGATAGATTTCGCTAAGTTCGGCCAGCTCTACCTGCAGAAGGGCTCGTGGAACGGCCGGCAGATTATTCCGGCGGCGTGGGTCGCAGAATCGACCGATCGCGATCCCGAGGATAACCGCAAGTGGGAGACCTACGATTGGTGGCTCAAAATTGGCGGTTACTACAAGTACTTCTGGTGGGGCATTCAGCGCGCCGGCGACGATTACGACTATGAGGCGGTCGGAAAGTGGGGCCAGAACATCTACGTGTCGCCGCGCCGGAAAGTAGTTATCGTGCGCACCGCGGGCGAGTGGGGCCTCGAGCCCTACGACTGGCCGGCAGTGTATCGCTACATCGCGGATCGCGCGGCGGCGGGCGGCGACCTTCCTAGCCCAGGAAGTGGATCGCGATGATGACGTTGCTCACGACGAAGGCTGCCGGGATTACGAATTTCGAGATCCTCCTCAATCTGATCCCGAGATCGCGACGCGCCTCGGTGCGATGCGTCACATGCACCAGCATCAGCTCGACCATCGCGAGGAACACGAACACGTAGCACTGCAGGAAGAACGCATCGATGTAAGTGAGGTATGGCACGCGCGGCATCGTCGCCGAGATCGCGAATGCGAACGCGATCACGGTCAGGATCGTCGTCACGGCGATCGTCACCTGGGTCGTGATGTCGCCGGTCTCGATCCAGAACACCGCCCACGACAGGATCACCATCAGCAGCAGCGGCACCAGGACCTTCCACACGTAGAAGCTCGATTTGCGCTTCATCGTGATCTCGAAGCGGGCTTCGGCAATCTTCACTTTGTCGTTCACCAGCATGTCGAATACCTGCAGCTTCACGCCCTCGAACTGCCATTGGGCGAGCGAGCTGTAGTCGCTGAACTCCTTCGAAGTCCAGGTGCCGTTCTTCATCATGCTGAATGTCAGGAAACGGGCCGTATTGATGAAAGGGTGGAAGATGACCAGCAGGGTTTGTTCGTCGAAAGGAAAGCGGCGCAGCGCGAATTGCGACGAGATAGCCGCACGGAAGCGCTCGTTGTATGTGACGGTGCCGTCGGGGCTGACGCTCAGCGCCGTGTCGTAGCCGTTGCGCGGCGACGCGGCATTGACGATCTCGATCTTCGGTACCCACATGTCGGTGAGGCTGAAGTAGCGCAGATTATCGCCGTCGCCGGTGGGGCTGAAGGCGAGGCGCGGATCCTTCCAGCGCTCGACCAGGTAGGCATCGAGCACGAACTGCTCGGCCACTTCGTCGATCGATGAGATATTGACGACGTGGATGGCGATTGCGTCGTCGAGTTTCTGGCCGGCTTGGATCGGCGGGCCGAGGATCGCGAGCGGCGTTACTTCGTTGAGCGTGGGCGCGACCCGCATCAGCGCCGAAGGTGGCGCGCCCGCGGCGAGCGCAATGACGCTCGTGAGCAGAGCCGCGACCAGCGCGGTGAATGTCGCCGCGGCCCGTCTCATCTGGGCTCAGTCACCGGGACTCAGCATCTTTTCCGCGCGTACCAAGCGGTCGAATTCTTCGCCTTTCAGATAACCTAGCGCAAGCGCCGCGTCGCGCAGCGTCGTGCCCTCATGATGCGCCTTCTTGGCCACGGCGGCAGCCTTGTCGTAGCCGATATGCGGGCTCAGCGCCGTCACCAGCATGAGAGAGTTCTTCACGTAGCGCTCGATCTGCTCGCGGTTCGCCTCGAGCCCCTCGACGCAGTACTTGCGGAACGAGTCGCACGAATGCGCGAGCAGCACGACGGAGTGCAGGAAGTTATGAATGATGAGCGGCTTGAAGACGTTCAGCTCAAAGTTGCCCTGCGAGCCGGCGACCGTGATCGCGGTGTCGTTACCGATCACCTGGATCGAGACCATCGTCATCGCCTCGCTCTGCGTCGGATTGACCTTGCCCGGCATGATCGAGGAACCCGGCTCGTTCTCCGGCAGGATAAGCTCACCTAGGCCGCATCGCGGCCCCGAGCCCATCCAACGGATGTCGTTGGCGATCTTCATCAGCGAGCAGGCAAGAGTCTTGAGCGCGCCGCTGCCCATCACGAGCGCGTCGTGCGCGGCGAGCGCGGCGAACTTGTTGGGCGCGGAGCGAAACGGCAGCCCGGTGTAGAGCGCGATCTTCGCCGCTACGCGCTCGGCGAACTCGGGATGCGTATTGAGGCCGGTGCCGACGGCAGTGCCGCCGATCGCAAGCTCATAGATGTCGGGCATCGCGGCCTCGATGCGCTTCAAGTCGGCGTCGAGCTGCGCGACGTAGCCGGAAAACTCCTGGCCGAGCGTGAGTGGCACCGCGTCCATCAAGTGCGTGCGGCCGATCTTGACGATGTTCGCGAACTGGTCGGACTTCTTCGCAAGCTCATCGCGAAGCCGCTTCAGCGCGGGAACCAATTTGGTAACGATCTCCTCGGCCGCCGCGATATGCATCGCGGTCGGGAACGTGTCGTTCGACGACTGCGACAGGTTGACGTCGTCGTTAGGATGGATCGGTTTCTTGCTGCCGCGAACGCCGCCGGCGAGCTCGATCGCGCGATTCGAGATCACCTCGTTGGCATTCATGTTGGTCTGCGTGCCGGAGCCGGTCTGCCAGATGCGGAGCGGAAAGTGATCGTCGAGCTTGCCCGCAATGACTTCGTCCGCGGCCTGCACGACGAGCTTCGCCTTTTCTGCGGGGAGCTGGCCGAGCTCGCGATTGACCTCGGCGGCAGCTTTCTTCAGGATGCCGAAGGCACGCACCACCGAGCGCGGCATCCGATCGAAGCCAATCGAAAAATGCAGCAGCGAGCGTTCGGTCTGCGCGCCCCAGTAGCGATCGGAGGCGACCTCGATCGCGCCCATGCTGTCGGTTTCGGTCCGCGTGTCAGGAGCCGGCGATTCAGCAGATGCCCTCATTGTTTGATCCTCTCAGCGATGGCGGCGACATCATCTATATGCATATATGCAACCGTACGGCGGTTCGGCGGAACATTCACGGCGAAGCTTGGTTCCGCGTGAGAAATGCTTTTCTGAACCGCTAAGCCGATATAGTTTAGGGAGCGTACGCTTCTCAACAGGAGACGATAATTCACGATGCCTTGGACGATTACCCGCCTCTGCCGCGATTGCGTGGACACCGGATGCGTCAGCGTTTGTCCGGTCGATTGCATCTACGAATACACCGGCTCTGACACGGAAAAGTTCCCTAATCAGCTCTATATTCATCCCGATGAGTGTATCGATTGCGGAGCGTGCGAGCCCGAATGTCCATGGCAGGCAATCTTCGAAGAGCCCGCGGTGCCGGAAGTTCTCAAGGACGACATCGACCTCAATCATGCGATGGTGGATATCATGGATCAGTTCAAGGTGAAGACCTTCGAGCAGAAGGAGCATCCGACACCTGAACAAATCGCGGCCAACAAGCAGAAGTGGGGCGTGGACCCGAACAGCTAGCCGCATCAGTATAATATAAGCGACCGGTTCGCCATCGCGCCGGAGGTGGAATCTGAAGTCCATTTCCGGCGCTTCTTTTTTGATCAGATGACTCAAAATGTGCATGAGTCAACCAGCCTAGCGGCACGCGCAAATGTTCAATTCTAACAATCGTTAGACGATTGATTAGTCCAACTGATCTGCGGCATGAAAGCGGATAATTCGCCGTCGAAGCCGCTTCTGGAGCCAATCTGCGATTCTCACCGTCCGGATCAGTGGTCGAATCTCAAGTGCAGAGACGGAAATAATACTAATTCGCCAACAGAGGTCACTGACCTGATTGTTGAGGCCAAGTCAATTCGCCGCTCGCACGCCGAATAGCTGACGAATCATCAATACCCCGAATCAACAATAGTTCCCTGCTTTTTTGCGGTATTTCGCGCTTTTTCGCGGCTCGCAGAGCTTTCCGCTGAAGCCCGGTAGATGCCTGCCTGATGACCGAATTGATCTAAAATTTCATTAGTGCTGCTACAATAAGATTTTAGCTTGACGACCCGATTCCGGCGGAGTCAAATTATCCGAATTGACGATTTGGATACTGGGTGTCTAATGTCGGCTGATAGACGTGCGGCCAAATGCCGCGGCTCAAAAGCTTGGAGGCCAAAATATGTTCAGGAGAGTGAGTTTGCCGTTCCTCAAGACGACCTTGGTGGCGGCTGTAAGTCTGGCGACGATGGGGACGTTCGCCGGCAGCAGCTTCGCCCAGGTCCGGCCAGGCGATTTCATCACGCCTGAGAACGCGAGCAAGGTGCAGGACCTCGTCGGGCCCGGCGTGTACTACAAAGTACAGCACGGCATGACGATGAAGATCACGCCGACCGAGCGTGTGGACTGGCCGCCGCCTTACAAGGATGCGACCGAAAAGTATTCCTCGCAGGTCCGCCTGTCGCAGGATAAGCGGAGCGTCGTGGGCTACGTTGCAGGTCAGCCGTTCCCGCTGATCGACGCCAACGATCCCGACGTGGGCGTGAAAGTCGTCTGGAACAACGTGTTCCGCCCGATCACCACCGACGACTACGATCTGCGTTTCTACGACTGCGACTCCTCCTACACCAAGAACGGACCACAGGATCAGCAGATCGAGTACTTCCAGATCGGACACTACGCCGGCTACGACTTGGTCGGCCGCACCGAAGTCGAGCCGATTCCGATCGATCCCGATTTCAAAAAGACCGATCGCTACTGGCTGTTCGCCCTGTATCCGATTCTCGCGCCGCAGGAAATCCGCGGCACCGGCTTCATCCGCTGGCGCTATGCGGAGCCGAAGCGCGGCGACGATATCTGGTCGCTCAACGCCGGCTCGCGCCGCGTGCGCCGCATCAACGAGTCGATCATGAGCTCGTCAACGGCGAGCGGAACCTCGGCCCATTCGTGGGATCCTGATCATTATTCCGGCTTCAATCCCAAGACCGAGGAGTACTACTACAAGTTCCTCGGCGAGAAGAACATGCTGGCGACGATCCACGCGATCCATTCGCCCGAGCAGCGCTGCCCGACCGATGGCGGCACCAGCGCCTGCCCCGAGGCATGGGAGATGCGCCACATGTACATCATCCAGGCGCTGCCGGATCGCTCCCGCATCGACGCGCTCGACTCGAAGACCATCATCTACATGGACTCGGAAATGTGGTTCGAGCCGTACATCGACACCTATGATCGCTCAGGCCGCCTCTTCCGCAGCCACATCTACTGGCTGGCGACGCGCGATCGCCCTGTGCCCGATGCGAAAGTCGCGATTTATCCGTTCAAGCGTTCGTTCGTCGTCGGCGCGGTTTCGACCGATGTCCAGACCGGTCTCGGCACGATGTGCTATCTGCCCGGAATGGAAACGCCTGAGCGCGAATGCTGGTACATCAACATGGGCGCGGTGGACAAGGATTTCTTCACCACCGACGCGATGGTGCGGGCGGCGAACTTCTAAGCGCTCGCGCACATTGAATTTCGCCTGAACGCTGGCGCGGTCTGAAATCGGATCGCGCCAGTTTTTCTGCGGCGATCGTTTTTTGCGCAGTGCCGTCCTGCCCGCGTACAATACATTTCGTCTCTTTGGAAATACTTCGCGGCGAATTTCATTAGTGCCCCGTGCGCGCGGACTCAGTCCTCATAATCATGGCTCACGCTTATTCGGTGCTCGTGTTCGGTCGAGTCAAGATGATTTTGCGCAAATTTTTATCGTTCGGGCGCGCACACTAAAACTGAAGTGACGGATCGGTGCTTGACGGTCATTTTGTCGAAATCGCGTCAATTGCCGAATCCTGAACGATTGTTCGAAACTGATGATTGTCAAGATGATCCCGATACTTTTTTCGACGCGCTGATCGGCACCCAAATTTTCGGTCATCCTGCGTCCACGACGCTCGCGATCAAAATCCATTAGCTCGCTTAAAACCATTTTTGCCGATCGCATCGCGCGCTTCGCGATCTGCAACAATCTTCATTGACATCGGAAATTCGAGCGGCTTAATGTCCGCGACTAATCCACTCGCGGCTCTCTTCCGCGAACCAAGCTTTTGGAGGCCAGGTATGCATAGGCAGAAGAAGATGTCGTCATTAGCTGTGACGACGATGGCAGCCCTGGGGTTGGTGGCGATGGGGATGTTCGCCAGCACCAGCTTCGCCCAGGTCAAGCCAGGCGATTTCATCACGCCTGAGAATGCTGCCAGGGTTCAGGACCTCGTAGGACCCGGCGTGTACTACAAGGTTCAGCACGGTATGACGATGAAGATCGCGCCGACCGAACGCGTCGATTGGCCGCCGCCGTACAAAGATGCGACCGAAAAATATTCCTCGCAGGTCCGCCTCTCGCAGAATCACAAGAGCGTCGTCGGTTACGTTGCCGGCCAACCCTTCCCGCTGATCGACGCCAACGATCCTGACGTCGCGACCAAGATCATCTGGAACAACGTGTTCCGTCCGATCACCACCGACGACTACGATCTGCGCTTCTACGACTGCGACTCGTCGTACGAGAAGCAGGGCCCGCAGACCATGCAGATCGAGTACTTCCAGATCGGCCACTACGCCGGCTATGACCTCGTCGGCCGTACCGAAGTCGAGCCGATTCCAACCGACCCGGACTTCAAGACCACTGGCCGCTACTGGCTGTTCGGCCTCTATCCTCTCCTCGCGCCGCAGGAGATCCGCGGCACCGGCTTCATCCGCTGGCGCTACGCCGATCCGAAGCGCGGTGACGACACCTGGTCGCTCGGCGCGGGCGCCCGCCGCGTGCGCCGCGTTGACGAGTCGATTCTGAGTTCCTCGACCACGGCCGGTGGAACCTCAGCCCATGCGTGGGATCCCGATCATTACTCGGGCTTCAATCCCAAGACCGAGCAGTACAACTACAAGTTCCTCGGCGAGAAGAACATGCTCGCGACGATTCATGCGATGCATTCTCCTGAAAATCGATGCCCGACCGATGGCGGCACCAGCGCCTGCCCCGAGGCGTGGGAAATGCGCCACATGTATATCGTGCAGGCGTTGCCCGATCGCTCCCGGATCAACGCGCTTGACTCGAAGACGATCATCTACATGGACAGCGAAATGTGGTTCGAGCCGTACATCGACACGTACGATCGCAGCGGCCGCCTGTTCCGCAGCCATATCTACTGGCTGGCGACGCGCGATCGTCCTGTGCCCGATGCGAAAGTCGCGATCTATCCGTTCAAGCGCTCGTTCGTGGTCGGCGCCGTTTCGACCGACGTCCAGTCGGGACTCGCCACGATGTGCTACCTGCCGGGCATCGAGACTCCTGAGCGCGAATGCTGGTACATCAACATGGGCGCGGTGGACAAGAGCTTCTTCACCACCGACGCGATGGTGCGCGCGGCGAGCTTCTAAGCGCCTCGCGTATCTGTAATCCGTAACGAACCGGCGCGGGCCTTATCAGCCCGCGCCGTTTCTTTTCTGTCAACGCAAACTCCTGCTATCGACGGCCTCGAGCGCTTCTCGTTAACTATCAGATATCCGAACGCGCGGTAGTTCGCGAGCGCTGAGTTCAACGCTGCCCAGTATTTCGCAGGCGGCGGTGCGTCGGAAACAATTTCGTAGCTTCTCTTAAGTGAAAATGCCTAGGACCCGTTTGGCTGCATCTTTCACAACTAACTCCAATTGGTTCTTATGCATCACAACTAGTCATACGACATAGTTCGCGATGTTTTTGCCCCTCGAGCATTGGTAGATGGCGCTCGCCGTGGCTGGCCTCACAAATGCCGCCGATCGATCGGGCGCGCCGCCGGCCGACGCACCGGCCGCGAGTTCACTGACTGTCAACTTGCTGCAGAAGGCCCGCGCCCGATGAATGCTTCGCCGCGATCGGCAGCCCGGATAACGTGTTTCCGGCGGTTTCTTCGAGCTGCGGGACCGGCACTGTGCCAAAGGTCAAAGGGCTATGTGTGGGGAGCCTGACGATGACGGGCAACACGCTCTGGTACGGAACTTCCGCCCATCCGCTTTGCACCGTGATCGCGCAGCGTGTTCGCCGCGGCACAGGTCACGCCGATCCCGTTCGAGACCGGGGACGTGGTCTGCGAGTTTCAGGAGAGTCACTTCCTAGTGGACAATCCGCAGGCGCCGCCGGTGCTGGGTGACTGGCGGCCGCCAGAGATCTCTTGCTTTAATTTCCCAACCTCAGGCGTCACGAACCGCACGCCCAACGACGCGCGCATCGATGAGACCCTTGGCCTTCGCTCTGCAGGCTCGACCAGCAAGCTCGCGATCCTCTGCGGCCCGGTGCTGGCGCCCTTCGGCGCACCGGCGCCCGGGACCAATCTGTTCGCATTCAACGCCAAGACCGGAGCGTAGCTCGGCTCGACCACGCTCAGGCAATTCAGCGACATCCGCATCTGGACGACGCTAAATGGCATCCTCTTCACGGGTGTGCAGAACAGCAACGGGACTGGAAGCGCTCTGCGCTGGACGGGCACCCTCAAGATTCCATTTCAGTTCCAGATCGTCGGCAACCTCCACAACGAAGCGGCCTATATCACGCCGCATAACGGACGGATATTTGCGCCCACCTGGCGCAACACCGCTTCGACGACTAGCCCGTTCGCCGGCCTTTGGATGAGTCCCAAGAGGCCCCGAGGTATCGCAGACCTTCTCGCCCGGCGTGATAACCTACAGCGCGGACCTCTAGGCCTTTTCCGAGCGCGAGTTCGGCGGCCGTGGTGGAAAGCTAGTACGGTCTCGGCAACTACCTCAACTACCGTATCCGGACCATGGTTGGGTCGCCGAGTGAGTTGTTCGTCGGCACCGTGAATCCGATGAACCCTCGCGACCAATCCGCAGAATCTGCCGCGCGGTGGCTTCGAGTTGCTCGGACTCACGCCTTGAGCGCGGCCGCGGAATCATAAACCGACGGGCGGTGCGGCGTCGCATCGCCCGTTTTCTTTCGGCCACGATCGGTTGTCTAAAAGTATAATTATAGATCAATATGTCATAAAACGGCTAAGTTAGATCCGGACAAGGTGCTCTTTTGCGCGGCGCCGCCGCGCGCGATAATCATCGGATTGCGATGAAGTACGACGTTATCGTGGTCGGCGCCGGACACGCCGGTATCGAGGCCGCGCTCGCCGCGGCCCGGATGGGCACGCGCACGCTGATGCTCACGCTCAACCTCGACCATATCGGCCAGATGTCCTGCAACCCCGCGATCGGCGGAATCGGCAAGGGCCATCTGGTGCGTGAGATTGACGCGCTCGGCGGCGAGATGGGAGTCGCGATCGACGAGACCGGAATCCAGTTCCGCTTCCTCAATACGCGCAAGGGCCCCGCCGTCCGCGCTCGGCGGGCACAGGCCGACAAGGCTGCTTATCGCGCCCGCCAGAAGCGCGTGCTCGAGTCCGCGCCGAACCTGGCGGTGCGCCAGGCAAGCGTCGAGCGGCTCATCGTAGAAAACGGCGCCGTTACGAGCGTCGAATCCCAAATCGGCGAGGTCTTCGAGGCGCCGAGCGTGGTGCTCACGACCGGCACGTTCCTGAAAGGCCTCGTGCATATCGGCGACCGCAACTATTCGGCTGGGCGCGCGGGTGATTTCGCCGCGATGGGCCTCAGCGACGACCTGGCGCGCCGCGGCTTTCGCATCGGACGCCTCAAGACCGGGACCTGCCCGCGCCTCGATGCGCGCACGATCGATTTTGCCGCGCTCGAAGTTCAGCCGGGCGACGAGCCGCCGCCCGCGTTTTCGTTTCGCACCGATCGTATCGCGCAGGCGCAGATTTCGTGTCATCTCACCTGGACCAACGCGCGCACCCACCAAGTCATCCGCGCTTCGATCGACCGCTCGCCAATGTATAGCGGAGCTATACAAAGCCGCGGGCCGCGCTACTGCCCGTCGGTCGAGGACAAGGTGATGCGCTTCGCGTCGAAGGAGCGCCACCAGATTTTCCTTGAGCCCGAGGGCCGCGACACGGTCGAGGTCTATCCCAACGGGCTTTCGACCAGCCTGCCGCTCGATGTGCAGGTCGCGATGGTGCGATCGATTCGCGGCCTCGAGCAGGCCGAAATCATGCGCCCCGGCTACGCGATCGAATACGACTACTCCGACCCGACGCAGCTCAAGGCGTCGCTCGAAACGAGCCTCGTCCAGGGACTTTTCTTCGCCGGACAAATTAACGGCACGACTGGATACGAGGAGGCCGCTGCGCAGGGCCTCATCGCCGGAATCAACGCGGCGCTGAAAATCCGCGGCGACGAACCGCTGATCCTCGGCCGCGACCAGGCTTACATCGGCGTCATGATCGACGATCTGGTGACGCGAGGGATCGGCGGCGAGCCGTATCGGATGTTCACGTCGCGCGCCGAATACCGTCTGCTGCTCCGCGAGGACAATGCCGACCGCCGCCTCGCGCCGATCGGCGAACGCCTCGGCCTGCTCGATCATTCCGCAGCCGCGCGCGTGCTGGCGAAGGAAGATACGGTCCGTGCAGAGCTGGAGCGCCTCGCGGCGATCGTCATTCAGCCGCTGGACGCGGTTAACGAGCGCATCGCCAGCCTCGGCTCGGCACCGATTACGCAAGCCGCCCGCGCGCTCGAGCTGCTCCGCCGGCCCGAGATGTCCTACGCCGACATCGTCGCGATGATTGGTGGGCATACGCCCATTAGCGCCGATGAAGCCGCCGAACTCGAGACCGAGGTCAAATACGCGGGCTACGTTCGCCGCCAGGCCGACGCGATCGAGCGCTTCAAGCGCCTCGAGGACACGCTGATCCCCGATTGGCTCGATTTTGCGGGCGTCCGCGGGCTGTCGACCGAGGTCCGCGAGCGGCTGACTCGAATCCGGCCGCGCTCGCTCGGCCAGGCGGCGCGGATGCCCGGAATCACGCCAGCGGCCATTTCGATTCTCGCGATTCATATCAAGACCGGCCATCGCTCGGCTGAGGCCGTCTGAACATCGGCTCGTCAGTAATGTTTCACGTGAAACGTTGCATACAGGGGGCGATTGGGCGGAATGTTTCACGTGAAACATTCGTCGAAAAATACGGCAAATCCCGATGAAATCGGGCGTCAGGCCCGTCTTGAAATCGCGCCATTCTTCGCTGAAATGGGCCTCGATGACGCAACTCTCGACCGCCTCGAGGCATTCGCCGCGACCCTCGCGCTGTGGGGTGAAAAGACCAACCTGACTGCTCATCCCGACGACCCCGCCGAGATCGCCTTTCACATCCGCGAGAGCCTGACGCCGTTGGCCGTCGATCGTGACCACGGCCTCAGCGACCTCTTCGCCGAGGGCCGCCGCATCATCGATATAGGCAGTGGCGCGGGATTCCCCGGTATCGTGCTCGCAGCGGCGACGAAGGCCGACGTCACCCTGGTCGAGCCGCGCCGCAAGCGCGCGGGATTCCTCGCCGCGGCCGCGCTCGCGATGCGCCTTGGCAATGTCCGCATCTTCAACAGCCGCGTCTCTGATGTCGATGAGGCTGCTTTCGACATTGCGACGGCCCGCGCCGTGAAGCTCGAGGACGAGCTGCTCAAGTCCGCGGCGCGGGCTCTCAGAGCGAGCGGAAGGCTGATTGTCTATGCAAGTGCCGATGCGGAATTCCCGCCGGCCGCCGGATTCGAGCCGCCGCGCCGAATTCCATACGCGGTCGAGCACCGGGGCCGCAAGATTTCGCGTGCGTTGATCCTCGCGGTTCGCCGCTGACGCGCTCGAAATAAAATCCGCGCCAAATCAACTGTTTGCGCAATTCTGATCGCGCGGGTTGCTTTTCCGCGATCAGGCCGGTTTAATCGAAACGGAAGCGATGTTTCACGTGAAACATTGCTTCATCTTGTGATGACCGCGAGTCCTTCGCGGGTGGAGTGGGGGTTGTTGTGGCGCGGGTTATCGCAATCGCGAACCAGAAAGGTGGCGTTGGAAAGACCACGACAGCGGTGAATCTCGCCGTTGCTCTAGCCCAGGCTGGCCGGCGCGTATTGCTGGTGGACCTCGATCCGCAGGGCAATGCCACCTCGGGCGTCACCCGTCCTGAGGATGCCGCCGCATTTGCCGACGCCGGCACGATCTACGACGCGCTGATGGGCGCGGCTTCGCTAGCCGAAATCATCCGGCCGGTACGACCGTCGCTGTTCCTCGCGCCGGCGAGCGATGATTTGGTCGGGGCCGAGATTGAGCTCGTCGCGATGGAGGGACGTGAGCGCCGCTTACACGTGCTGCTAAGAGACGTGGTACCAGAATATAACTATGTTCTAGTTGATACGCCGCCCTCGCTGGGTATCCTCACCCTTAATGCCCTGGTCGCCGGGCACGCGGTCCTCGTTCCGATGCAATGCGAATACTACGCGCTCGAGGGGCTCCGCTCTCTCCTCGCGACGATCGGCAAGGTCCGCGCAGCGCTTCGGCCTGAGCTCGAAATCGAGGGACTGGTGCTCACGATGTTCGATTCGCGTAATCGTCTGAGCCACGAGATTGCGGCCGACGTGCGAAAGCATTTTCCGGCGAAAATCTTTCAGAGCGTCATCCCGCGCAACGTGCGACTCTCGGAGAGTCCGAGCCACGGGCTCAGCGCCCTCGAGTACGAATCGCGCTCGGCGGGCGCTGAGGGTTACCGCGCCCTGGCCGCCGAGGTTATCGCGCGCGAGCGGAAGACCGGGATGCTCACCGCGCGGCGATGAACTAAACGCCAATCATCGCTAACAATCAGTCAACGACCGGGGCGCATGGAGGTAATCGGATGATTCGCAAACCATTGGGCCGCGGCCTCGACGCTCTGATCGGCGCCGGCGACAGCCGTATCCCGCGCCCCGGCGCCGCGCCCGACTCCCAGCTCATGACGCTCTCGATCGGCAGTATCCTGCCCTGCCCGTTCCAGCCGCGCACTCATTTCGACCCCGAGCGGCTCCTGGAGCTGACGCACGCGATCCAAAGCCAGGGCATCATCGAGCCGCTCATCGTGCGGCGGACGAAGAGCGACGACTTTTCCGCCGGCTTCCGCTACGAGCTGATCGCGGGCGAACGGCGCCTTCGCGCCGCGCGCGAGGCCGGCTTGACGGACGTGCCCGTGGTGGTGCGCGACGTTGACGAACGGGGCGCGCTCGAGATGTCGCTGGTCGAGAACCTGGCGCGCGAGGAGCTGAACCCGGTCGAGGAAGGGCGGGCGCTAAGGCGCCTCAATCACGACTTCGGTCTGACCCACGAGGAGATCGCGAACAGAGTCGGCAAGAGCCGCGTCTTCGTGACCAACGCGATCCGCCTGGTTGACCTGCCGGGCGCCGTGCTCGACCTGATCGAGCACGGGAGCCTAAGCGCCGGGCAGGCGCGGCCTCTACTCGCGCTGCCCTCGGCCGAGGCGCAGACGACGGCGGCGCGGAAGATCGTCGAAGGCGGCATCACGGCGCGCGGCGCCGAGACGATCGCGAGCAAGTCGCGGGCGAAGATGCGCCCGCCGGAGCCGCGCCGCGCCGATCCGAACATGGAGGCGCTCGCCGAGAGGCTGCAGCGCGCGCTCAAGCGCAAGGTGCGGATCATGCGCCGGCGCGGCCGCACCCCCGGACGAATCGAGATCGACTACTACGATATAAACGACCTGAATGCCCTCGCATCGGCTCTGGTAGCCAACGCGCACGCCTCCCCCGCCCACGCGTAGGTATCGCCATCTCGGCGGGAGCTGCGTCGTTTACGCTCGCCGTGATAATGGCTACACCCGCGAGGACCTTTCGTTTGGACAGGGGGGCGGACGCCGCTCAAACCATCGAAGCAAAAGTCAGAGCGCTTCGTATCGACATCGCGCTCCGGTAGCAACGCATACAGAGGTCGTGATCATAATCGCGTTTGAACCGCCCTCGGTATAAGAAACCTGCGTTATGTTGACCGCACTGGCAGCATAATCGCCGTCCGCGACCCACGGGCACTTGAAATGGCGCGCAGCCAGGTCCGCTAATTCTCACGGCTGTCCTCCTCTTGTCTCCGCGCGGCCTCATGCCGGTCGTGTGTCGCCTTCAACATTTCCTCTGTCGGCGGCGCGCCAAATCTGAGTTCATAAGCCTGTTGCGCGCGCGATGGCCGCGCTCGGCCATAAGGTCAAGCTGATGAGTCCGGCGTGGGTGACGCCCTATCGCAAGGGTCAAAAGCACGACCGCAACGACGCCGACGCGATCTGCGAGGCGGTCACGCGGGGCAGCATGCGCTTGGTGGCCGCCAAGAGTGTGGCGCAACAGGACCTGCGCGCGCTGCATCGGGTACGG
>JASHQJ010000508.1 GCA_030037595.1 Candidatus Binataceae bacterium | reverse complement strand
GCCGAGGCGGTTCTGCGCCGAACAGCGCAGCCCATTGCTCTCGCAGGGCCGGCGCATCGAGCGCAGAAACTTCCGCAAGCTCCTGCCCTACGTCCGTCGAGCTGCGGTTCCGGCGCAGCTTCCGGTTCGGAATCGGCGAACCCGATTTCTCCATGGGCACCTCCTTCAGGTGTCCATGTGCGCTCACTTCGCGCTCTGAAGCCAGTCCCGTCAGACTCGCTTAGCTGCGCGAAATCTCAGAGAATTTTGCGGCGGAGGGCGCCTGTGGTCCGCTAAATTCTTCGACGCTCAAGCGGCACGAGCGATGCCCCCGTATTCGTGGTGAAGACCGTTCAGGATAGAGCGAGCGACGATTGAGACCGGCGAGTCGAAGCGGTGTCGGTGGCGTTGCTGGTGCGGGAGCGCTGAATGCTGGTCGGGAAAACCCGGACCGAGCGACGAGTGGGGCCTGCCACGGTTGTAGTGATCCATCCACGACACCAGGATTTTTCTCAAGTGTCCTTCGCTCAAGGGAATAATCCAGTCCAGACACTCTCGCCGCAGCGTCCCAATCAGTCTTTCACAGAGTGAGTTCGCCTGTGGGCTGTGCACCGGCGTGCTAATCACCTTCAGGCCGAGACGGGTCAGCGAGCCGTCCAGTTCGGGGGAGAAGATCGAGCCGTGGTCATGGATGATGAAGCGATACTGGTGGTCGGAAGGGACGGTTTCGCGCAACTGTTGGAGCGTCCACGCAGCGTTGGGATGGGCTGTGGCGTTGAGGTGAATCAGCCTACGCGAGGCATGCTCCATTACCACCAACACGTAGAGGATCCGAAAAGTGGCGGTCACTGAGACGCAGAGATCGCAGGCGATGATCCCCCGAGCGTGATTCTTTAGAAAAGTGGCCCAGCGCTGATCGCCCCGCGGCCCGCCCGGCAGCGGCACCGGCGACCTCGGCATGTACTTACGGATGGTGCGCGGCGACACCCGTAGGCCGAGCTTCAGCAGCAGCTCGTTCGCGATCCGTTCCTCGCCCCACGAGGGGTTCTCGAGGGCCATTCTTTGAATCAGATGTTGGAGCTCGATAGGTGCTTTCCCTGTCTGTGTCGAATTCCAACTCACGCGGCGGCTGGGGTCTGAAACAATCCATTACAATGCTGTCGCCACCGATAGGAGTCGAGGCACGCGTGCGGTAACGCAGGTGCGCCAGCCCGCTGCGCTGGTGTCGCTCCTCCCAGTCCGGTGTGACACCGATATTGATTGTAAAACCGCTGGTAGTCCTCGAGCTTCCGTTCGAGGTCGCTCTGGTTCCAAAGCCAAATTCGATCCAGATACTCGCGCCGGATGCTTCCGATCAGCCGCTCGACGAAAGCATGCGAACGGGGCGTTGCGGGAATGGTCTTGATCTCATCGACTTCGAGTATCCGGAGGTTCGCTCGCCAGCGATGAAAAGCGAAACAGTGAATCGTGATCCGTAGAAAGATATTTGGGCATAGTCTGCCGCGCAATCGCGCGATTGAACATCCGGCAGACTCGGATGCCATCGAGATTGGCAGGCGCGACGCCAAAGCCGATGATCCGACGGGTGTATACATCCATCACCACCATGACCCAATAGCTCTTGAGCAGAATGGATTCAGTGCGGAAGAGATCTACACTCCACAGACGGTCTCTGGCCTGTCCGATTGTTGAGAGCCAAGACGGGCCACTGCCGTCAGGTCCCGGTCGATAGTAGTGGATGAGGATGCGCCGGACGACATCCTTGTGGAGCTCGATGCCGAAGGCATTCGAGATTTGCTCGGCGATCTTGCGGCAGCCGAAGTATGGGTTGCGCCGTTTCATCTCGACCACCGCGTCGATCAGCTGTCTGGACGGACCCTTGGGTCCGGGGCGAACCGCATCGTCTGGAGCTGTAGGCCAGACGATATTTGCGCTTGACCAAAGCTCGATGAAGGCGCAGGAGGGTCGAGGCCTTCAGGATCGCGGAGATCTTGCCCAAGCGTCTGGGCGACACTAGCAGCGTGCAGAATCCAAGAATCACTCGATCCCACGCGGTCAGATTCGGACTCCGACGCTGCGAGCGCTTCATGATCAGCAACTGGTGTTTGACGGCCAGCGATCCAGCCGCGACCGCCCAAAACCCGCCGGGACGGGCGAGCCGCGCGAGAGTGATCAGCAGGTGCGCGAGCAGGATAAACAGCAACCTCATCGGGAGCCGAGCTTTAGCCCTTTCCGACCGTTCCGCAAGTCTGCACAGCCGCTCGGTCTTCCGTCAGAATTATCGATTCGCCACACACATATATGGACCGCTCCCGAGCGCAAGACTGTTTTTGGAGTGCGATGAGCGATGATCCGGTTGCAGTCATATATTCGGCCTCGTAATGGGGCGTCATCTTTTGTGCCCCGGGCCCAGATGGAAGTTCGCGCACCTTCGCCTGATCAGGTTCACGGCCTCGAAGGCCTGGTGTGTGGCCAGGTTCAGAAAGTGCCGGTTCCGACCGGTTCGCCATCTAACTCTCTGCTACAGCCTGCGCAATCTCAGGGTTGGTGAAAGCCGTTTTTCGCCCGGGTCCCCTCAACCACCGGCTTGGGGGACGCGGGCGAAAAACGGCGCTGGTCGGTAGCTCTGCCCTCTGCTGAGCAGCGCCCACAGCACCCGGACATTCTTGTTGGCCAGTGCCACAGCCGCCACGTTGGCTCCACGGCGAAGCTTGAGCCGGGCAGCCCAGATGGCACGCGCGCCGCGATGCCGCTCGATCCTGTGCAGGGCCGAGCACGCACCGTGAATCAGCAGCGTGCGCAGATAGCGATCGCCACGCTTGCTGATCCCTAGCAGCATCGTGCGTCCGCCGCTGGCGCGATGGCGTGGAACC
>JASHQJ010000507.1 GCA_030037595.1 Candidatus Binataceae bacterium | reverse complement strand
CAGACCTTCGGCATCCACAAACCGATCGGGTATAGCCATTGCCATTAGGTATATACCTCAAAAAGAATTTGTGGCCTTACGAACCTGCTAATCGATTTCTCCCGCGGCGCGAAGTTCAGCCATACGCGGTTCCTCGACAAGGATACCGGCCGCTGTCAACGCATTGATGCGGCTCATGGGGAAACCGAGCAGCTCCGAAAACACGGCCGCGTTGTGCTCGCCCAGCATCGGCGCGCGCCTCGAGGTCGGCGGCGTCGCGGTCATCTGGACAAGAGAGCGCGGATATTCGAATCGTCCCGCGATCGGATGATCGATCTCAACAAATGCTTTGCGCGCGCGAAGATGCGGATGCTCCGCCGCCTGCGCCACCGTAAACACGGGACCAATCGTAAGACCGAGCCGCTGGCCCTCGGTGACGAGATAATCCAGCTCGTACTTTTTCAGCTCATCGCGAATCATCGGACGGAGCACGTCGTCGTTGGCCTGACGCCCCGCGAGCTTGTCGAAGACTTCGCTCTCCATCGCAGGCGGATTGTGAAGCAGCTTCTTGAGAGCGACCCAGTGAGGCTCCGCGGCCCACAGCGTGTAAACGTAACCGTCCTTGCAGGCCATCGGCTCGAGGCCCACCGCGACGTTGCCGCGAAGCCGGCTGAAAGGCAGGCGCACGTAGGTGTACGCGGCCATCTCGATCTTCGAGGTGGTCGCGATCGCCTGCCAGCACGGTACATCGATCCACTGGCCGACTCCTGTCGTCTCGCGATGGAAGATCGCGAACATTGAGGCCGCGGCCGCCGCCGTCGCACCCATCATCTCGGCCTGATGTCCGGGAGCGCGCAGCGGATTCTCGCGCTCGGGATTATCGACCATCGTGGGCGTGTTGTAGCCCGTGAGGCTCATCGCGAACTCTACGAGGTCGGTGCCCTTCCAGTCGCGATACGGACCGGTCTGGCCGAACGGCGTGACGGAGGTGAGTATCAGGCGCGGATTGATCGTCTTCAGCGCGTCGAAGCCGAGACCGATGCTGTCGAGGTAACCGGGCGAATGATTTTCGATCAGCACGTCGGCGCGCTTGATGAGCGCACGGAAAACCTCCGCGCCCGACGGCGTCGCCGGATCGAGCGTGATGCTCTTCTTGCTTGTGTTGAGGTAGAGAAACGACCCGCTCTTTTCGGGATGGGGAACATCGCCGGGGAACGGCGGATGCGCCCGCATCTCGTCGCCGGCGCCGGGCGGCTCGATCTTGATGACCTCGGCGCCCATGTCGGCGAACATCTTGCCGCACATCGGACCCGAGACCATCTCGGCGAACTCGATCAACATCAGATCGTCGAGGGCTTTGCTGGCCAAGCGCGCACCTCCCCGAGCAGAACGGCGCGACTATAGATCAGAATGAGGCGCGCCGAGAAATCCGCCAGAGCTGGGGAAATTCCACATACCGATCGGTTTGTGTTTTGCGCCCACGCGGGTAGATACTGGCGCCGAGGCGATCCATTCCGCATCAACCTTTAAAGCGAGGTGCTCGTCATGGCCGATTTCGACCTGGTAATCAAAAACGGCATGGTGGTGGACGGTACTCGTGCGCCACGTTTTCGCAGTGACATCGGCATCAAGAACGGCAGGATCGCAAAGATCGGCCGCATCCAGCCGCATCAGGGCGCGAAGGTAATCGATGCTGACGGGCAGATCGTCGCGCCCGGCTTTATCGACCTGCACACGCACTACGATGCGCAAATCTTCTGGGATCCGTATCTCACGATATCCGGCTATCACGGCATCACCTCGGTCATGATCGGCAATTGCGGTTTCGGCTTCGCTCCCGTTCGTCCCAAGGATGCCGAGCGCGCGATGCTCACGATGGTCCGCACTGAGGCGATTCCGCTCCGCGCGATGCAGGCGGCGATGCCCTTCGACTGGGAGACCTATCCGCAGTTCATGGACAAGCTCGACCGCCTGCCGAAGGGCGTGAATCTCCTGCCCTACGTGCCGATGAATCCCGTGCTCGGCTACGTCATGGGAATCGAGGAATCGAAGACCGGCCGCATGCCAACCGATGAAGAGCATGCGCACATGCGGCGCATCCTGCACGAGGCGATGGACGCGGGCGCGTGCGGATGGTCGGCGCAGCGGCTGATTCCCGGCGGCCCGAGCGCCGTGCAGCGCGACTTCGACGGCTCGCCGATGAACACCGACGTCATGCACGACGAGACCTGCCTCGAGATGGCGCGCGTGCTGGGCGAGCGCGGTGAGGGCTTCCAGGAACTCACGCTCGCGAGTTGGGATCCGCGCAAGGACGCGGAGCATTTCGAGAAGATCGCGGAGATCAGCGGCCGCCCGATCATGTACGAGGCGCTGGTCACCAATGATCGCTACCCGCATCGGCATCGCAACACGATGAAGTGGCTCGAGCGATGCCGCCAGAAAGGCCTGCCGGTCTACGGCCAGGGCACGACGACAGACGCCGGCCTCACCTTCACGTTCGAAGATTGGAACCTGTTCGACGATTCGGACGCGTGGCGCGAGTGCACGACTGGCACGGTTGCGGAGCGCGCCGAAAAGCTTGGCGATCCTCGCCGACGCGAAGCTCTCAAGGCGCAGATGCCACGCGAGAGCCTCATCACGAATTACTTCGACGAGATCATCATCACCGAGTGCCAGAAGCCCGAGAACAAGAAGTTCGAGGGCATGACGCTCCGCCTCGCGGCAAAGGAGACGGGCAAGGATGTCGTCGACACGATGCTCGACATCGCGGTTTCCGAGGAACTGAAGACCGAGTTCTTCGCGCCGGCGGTCAACTCGTCCGACCTGATGAAGGAGCTGCTCGACTATCCATACATCACCTTCGGCGTTTCCGACGGCGGCGCACACACCAAGTTCCTGACCGCCGGCCGCTACCCAACTGAAGGCATCATCCGATTCGTGCGCGAGAAGCAGTGGCTGAGCCTCGAAGACATCCACTGGCGCATGTCAGGGCTGCCCGCTTTCTGCGCGGGATTCAAAGATCGCGGCTTCCTGCGCGAGGGCGCGCCGGCCGATATCGTGGTTTACAACCTCGAGAAGCTGAAGGTGCTGCCGGTCGAGATCACGCACGATCTGCCAGGCGACGAATGGCGCCGCGTGCAGCGCGCTGAGGGCTACAGCCAAGTGATCGTGAACGGGCAAGTCACCTGGGAAGGCGACCGCTTCACGGGCGCCACACCGGGCAAGGTTCTGCGCCACGGAGTGTCGGCCTAGGGTTCGAGTTCGCGTAGGTCTGAAACAATAGCCAACCTGCGTGGCGGATATCTGCGGTGACGCGGCTATTCGCCACGTTTGCTTTCGACGGAACTTGGGGCATGAACCGCAGCGAAGAACTCGAGATGTTCCGCACCGCGCTTCGAATCGCCGATCTTCATCCGGGCTCGGTAATGCTGCCCGAAGATCGCCAGGTGGTCGTCGGCTCGATGCGCTTGCACTACCTCGACTGGGGCGGCAGCGGCACACCCATCCTGTTCCTGCACGGTGGTGGCCTAACGGCACACACATGGGATTGCATGGCAGTGATGCTGCGCGATCGTTTCCGATGCATCGCGCTCGATCAGCGCGGACACGGCGACAGCGAATGGTCGCCGGTCATCGACTATCGAATCGCCTCGCACGTGGGAGACATCGAGGGCGTCATTGATACGCTGCGGCTGGAGCGGCCGATCCTCGTTGGTCAATCGATGGGCGGGCTCAACTCGATTGCGTATGCGACTCGTCACAGCGAGGCGATGCGCGCGATGGTGATCGTCGACGTAGCCACTGAGATCAACCCCGG
>JASHQJ010000506.1 GCA_030037595.1 Candidatus Binataceae bacterium | reverse complement strand
CATCTTGCTGACAAAGTTGGAATCAACAAGAAGCAGGCCAAGACGGTACTCGAAGAACTGAACTCGCTGGTCGTGCGTGAATTGAAGAAGGAAGGATCGCTGCGCCTCGCCGGCCTCGGCATCTTCCGCAAGCGCAAGACCAAGGCGCGCATGGGGCGCAATCCCGCCACCGGACAGGAGATCAAGATTCCCGCACGCACGCGGCTGCGCTTCACGGCGGCCAAGGCGCTGAAGGATTCAGTGCTCGGCGCCAAGTAAGTTCACATTTCGCGAATTCGACAGACCGCGGGCCGCGCGATGAGCGCGTTATCCGCGGCTTGTCTTTTTTGATCGCGCCGCGCGCGCCCGTTCGAGGAACTCGCGGATACGAATCTCATAGCCGCGCTCGTTGGGAACATAATAATTCCGCTCACCCAACTTCTCGGGGAAATAAGTCTGCTCGTTAAGTGCACCCGGATCCTCGTGCGGGTAGCGATAGTCCTTGCCGTAGCCCATCGCCTTCATCATGCCGGTGGGAGCGTTTCTCAGATGAAGCGGCACCGGGAGCGCGTCATGCGCGCGGACATCCTCGCGCGCCTTAATCAGCGCAAGGTATGAGGCATTCGATTTCGGCGCGCTTGCGAGATAAGTCACGCCCTGCGCTAGCGGGATCACGCCCTCCGGCAGGCCGACGAAATCGACCGCGTCCTTGACCGCGATCGCGATCTGAAGCGCGCGCGGGTCCGCGTTGGCAACGTCTTCCGACGCGAAGATCACCATCCGGCGCGCGATGAAGAGTGGATCTTCGCCCGCCTCGATCATCCGCATCATCCAGTAGAGTGCGGCGTCAGGATCGCTGCCGCGCATGCTCTTGATGAACGCCGAGATGACGTTGTAGTGCTCCTCGCCCGCGCGATCGTAGAGGAGCGCTTTCTGCTGCGACGCTTCGCGAACGGTCTCGGGCGTGATCGTCTTCGATCCGGCGTTGGCCGCGAGCTCGGCAGCGATCTCGAGTGTGCCCAGTGCGCGCCGCGCGTCGCCGGCGGCATAGCGGACGATCTCCTCCATCGCGCCGGCCCCGAGCGTGAGATTACCCGCGCCGAGACCGCGCTCTTTGTCCTCGAGCGCGCGCTGCACGAGAGTGGCGATATGCTCGTCGGTGAGTGGATTCAGGACAAAGAGTCTCACTCGCGAGAGTAGCGGCGAGATCACTTCGAATGACGGATTCTCAGTCGTCGCCCCGATCAGCGTGATGAGTCCGCTCTCGACGTGCGGCAGCGTTGCGTCCTGTTGCGCACGGTTCCAGCGGTGAATCTCGTCAATGAAGAGCACAGTTCGCTTACCGGCCTCGAGATCGCGCCGCGCCGCTTGGACGGCCTCGCGCAGGTCGCCGACGCCGGCGGTAACGGCGCCGATCGCGCGGAAGACGGCACCCGATTGCTGCGCGAGCAGGATCGCGAGCGTGGTTTTGCCCGTGCCGGGCGGTCCCCACAGGATCATCGAGTGCAGCACGCCGGCCGCGACCATCTGATTAAGGATTTTGCCGGGGCCGAGCAGATGCTCCTGGCCGACTACTTCGTCGAGCCGCCGCGGACGCATCCGATCGGCGAGCGGCTGGCTCATCGGGGTGCGCGGAGCGAAAAGGCTCGCCGAGCTGTTGGTTTTTCGCCGGGCCATCGCCTTAGGCTATCACGGCGTAACCTTTTTGTGCGGCCTGCCAAAGCGTCCGTTGCGCATCGCGACCGCCTGATCTAGCGTTGGGGCGGGCTGGACAGGAGCCGGCACCAGCTATGATCGTCGGAATTGATATCGGCGGCTCGACCACCGACGCCGTCGTCCTCGAAAATGGCGGACTGCATGTCGTAACGATCGAAGCCAACGATCCTGTGGCCGCGGCGGCCGGCGCGCTCGGCAAGCTGGTCGCGGAATTCGGAATCAAGCTCGAGGAGATCGAGTGTGTAGCCGCGACTGGCGCGGGCTCGCGTGCGCTCGCCAACACCTTGCTCGGGCGGCCGGTCGAGAAAGTTAACGAGTTCACCGCGATCGGAATCGGCGGGACATCTCTCGCCGGTTTCAAGAGCGCGCTGGTCGTTTCGCTCGGCACCGGCACGGCGATCGTCTCGGTGACGCCCGAGAAGATCGCGCACTTCAGCGGAACCGGCGTCGGCGGTGGCACTCTGCTCGGCCTCGCCAAACATATGCTCGGGGTCGCGACCATCGAGCGGCTCGAGGCGATGGCGCGCAAGGGCGACCTCCGGCGCGTCGATCTGACCGTGCGCGATATCGCGGGCGGCGCAATCGGCGACCTGCCACCTTCGACGACGGCCGCCAACTTCGGCAAAATCTCGGCCGACGCAACTCCTGAGGACAAGGCGCTCGCGATCGTCAACATGATCGTCGAATCGATCGGCGTGCTCGCGATGGCGAGTGCGCGCGCATGCGGCCAGGAAAACATCGTGCTGACGGGCAAGCTCTCGCGCCTGTTCAGCTTCGTGCAGGGAGTGAAGAAGCTGAGCTTCCCGTTCGGCCGCCGTTTCGTGATTCCCGAGCATGCCGACTATGCGACTGCCATCGGCGCCGCGCGCCACGCGCGTCAGATGTAGGATCGCGATTCGCGGCTGCTAGGGCACTAAACTTCGACCCCCTGCTCCCTCAAAAAGACCGCGAGGCGGCTTACCGGGATCGCAGTCACGAAGTTGTAGCTGCCCGAGACCGAATCGGCGAACCGCACGACGCCATCACCCTCGAACCCACCGGCGAATCTCGTAACCGGATACCGACTGACGTAGTCGCGAATTTCCCAATCCGTCAGCTGCCGAAACCTGAGATCTGAGGTTTCGACCGTCGATAGCATTCGCTTGGTGTCGACGCGCAGCACGACCAGAGACGTTACGAACTGCAGTTCGCCGCCGGACAGTTCGCGCAAGAAATCCGTCGCCTCCTCGAGATCGCGTGGCTTTTCGAAGATTCTGCCGTCCTTTGCGACGACGGCGTCGCCCGCGACGATGATCGCATCGCCGACTTCTTCGGCGACTTTCCATGCTTTCGCTTCGGCGAGCTTGCGTGTGAGCGCGGCGGGATCGGCGTCGCGGATTGCCTTTTCGTCGATCTCGCTCGGATGAATTTCGTACCGAATTCCGACGATGTCCAACGCCCGCTTTCTAGATTGCGATTCCGAAGCCAAAACGACTCTCATAGTGACTTCACCCTGAGCGGTGCAGCGCTCCGCAGGCGTTCCAACCTTCGACCCGATGGTTGTAGAATTCCGAACTTACTCCGATCGGCGCCGCGAGCTAAGCGGAGCCGGACGAATACCGGGGATATGCGATGCCTTCAGAGCTGCTCAAGGGTTTCAGGCTGCTCGATCTCACCGATGAAAAGGGCGCGTTGTGCGGCAAGATGTTCGCCGACCTCGGCGCCGAAGTGATCAAGGTCGAGCCGCCCGCTGGATGCTCGACGCGATCGATTGCGCCGTTTCTCGACGACGTTCGTGACGCCGAGCACTGCCTCTATTCGATCGCGTATCACGCCGGCAAAAAGTCAGTCACCGCCAACCTCGAAAACGCCGACGGCCGTAAGCTGGTCGCTGAACTCGCAAAGCGCGCGGATTTCCTCGTCGAGTCGTATCCGCTCGGCTACCTCGATTCGATCGGCCTCGGCTATGACGCGCTCGCAAAGCTGAACCAGCGGCTCATCTACACGTCGATCACTCCATTCGGCGATAAGGGTCCCGGCAAGGACTACAAGTGGGTTGACATCGTATCCTGGGCTGCAGGCGGCATGATGTACATGATGGGCGAGAAGGGTAAGCCTCCGCTCCAGATGAGCCTACCGCAAGCGGGACTTCACGCGGGCGGCGAGGCCGCGATTTCGTCGCTAATCGCGCATTACCCGCGCCAGACCTCCGGGCTTGGCCAGAAGATCATCGTCAACATGGAAGCGTGCATCGTCTGGACGTTAATGAACGAGCAGTCGATGCCGCTGCTGCACGGCAATTTCATTCGGCGCACTGGAGTCTTCACCGGGTCCGACGACGCGCGGCGCAAGATGGTTTACGACTGCAAGGACGGTCACATCTCGATTCTCGTCGCGGGCGGCGTGGTGTTCGGCGGCTCGACGCGCGCGCTCGTCAACTGGATGGCCGAGAAGGGATTCGGCTACCCATGGATGAAAGAGAAGGACTGGGTGTCTTGGGTACCGGGCGTGTTCATGAAGATGACCGAGCAGGACCACAAGGAAATCGACGAGCTCCAGTCGTCGATCCAGGCTTTCTTCAACACGATGACCAAGCGCGAGATTTACGCCGAGGGACTGAAGCGGCGAATCTTCCTGGCTCCTGTGGCCAACGTCGCTGATATCAGCGCCGACGAGCAACTGAAGGCGCGCGACTTCTGGGCCGAGGTCGACCACGATACGCTCGGCCGCAAACTCACGTTTCCAGGACCGTTCGCCAAGATGAGCGCGACACCGATCGGCTCGATGAAGCGGGCGCCGCGAGTCGGCGAGCACAATGACGAAATCTATCGCGGTCTGCTCGAACTCACGCCCGCGCGAATTGGCGAACTCCGCGCGGCGCGCGCGATCTAAAGGAGTTGTTAGATGAGCTTCGCACTCGAAGGCGTTCATATCCTGGATTTCGCGTGGGTCGGCGTCGGACCGATCACGACCAAGTACCTGGCTGACAACGGTGCCGACGTGATCCGTATCGAATCGGCGGCGCGGCCCGACGTCCTTCGCATCGGTCCGCCATGGAAGGACGCGCAGCCGGGAATCAACCGGAGCCAGTTCTTCGCGAGCTATAACACCTCGAAGCGCGGCATCACTCTCGACTTGAGCAAACCCCAGGCGCGCGAGATCGCGAAACGCCTGGTGCCGTGGGCCGATATCGCAGTCGAAAGTTTCACGCCGAAAGCGATGCGCAATTGGGGACTCGACTACGAACAACTCTCCGCATTGCGCCCCGACCTAATCATGCTTTCGACTTGCATGCAGGGACAGACGGGACCGAACGCGCTCTATCCCGGGTTCGGCCAGCTGATGGCTGCGTTGTCGGGCTTTTACTACATCTCGGGTTACGGACCCGGTTCATGCGCGCCGCCCTACGGCGCGTACACCGATTTCATTGCGCCACGATTTTCAGCCTCTGCCCTGCTCGCGGCACTCGACTACCGGCGACGAACCGGCAAGGGCCAGTACATCGACATGGCTCAGTACGAGGCCGCGATGCAGAATCTCGCGCCCGCGCTAATCGACTACGCTGCGTCAGGGCGCATCCTCGAGCCGCGCGGCAATCGATCTGATCGTTACGCACCGCACGGCGCGTACCGTGCGGCCGACGAAGACGGCGCCGAGCGCTGGATTGCGATCGCGGTTGAGAACGACGAGCAGTGGCGCGCCATGCTCACCGCCCTTGGCGCGCGAGGTCGCGACTCACGATTCGATTCGGCGCTCGGGCGATTTGCGAATACCGACGCGCTGGATGAATTTGTCGGCCAGCTGGTGCGTGAGCATAACGCCTACGAGCTGACCGAAAAGCTTCAGGCCGCCGGCGTCGCTGCCTATCCGGTGCAGAATTGCGTCGACATCCACAACGACGACAATCTCGAATCGTTCGGCTTCTGGCACTGGCTCGACCACAAGGAGATGGGACCGTCGCCCTACGAAGGACTGTCGCATCGCATGAGCCGTACGCCCGGCGACCTCCGCCGGCCGGCACCGATCCTAGGCGAGCACAACGACGAGATCTTCCGCGGCATGCTCGGCATGAGTGCCGACGAGATCGAGCAGCTCAAGAAAGACAGCGTGATATTCTGATTGGCGGCACCGCGCGCAAACCCGATTGCGATACGAAATGAAAATAGCGCTTCGCTACCTGCGGGCGCGGCGCAAGGAAGCGTTTATCTCGATAACGACGATCTTCACCGCGGTCGGCGTGATGATCGGCGTCGCGGCGCTCACGATCACTCTCGCGGTGATGGGCGGTTTCCAGGCAAGCCTCACCGAGCGCGTTCTCAACTTCAGCCCGCAGGTGCAGGTGCTCAGCAGCGAGGGCTCGATTTCCAATTACGCCGACGTCGAGCAGCGGATATCCAAAGTCTCCGGCGTATCCGGCACCGATCCCTATATCGTAGGCCAAGGGATGCTAAGTTCTGGCCGCGGAATCGGCGGTGTGGTGATCCGCGGCGTCGAGCCATCGAACCGCGTCGTGCAGGCCGAGTGGGCGAAGTACTTCGTCGATGGAAGCCTCGACAACCTTGCGAAGCCGGAGCCCAAAGGCGGTCCGATTGGCGAAGTCGCGATCGGCTCGACGCTCCGCGACAAGCTGAAGGTTAAGCTCGGCGACCCCGTGCGGCTGGTGGTCCCGATCATGGGCGCCGACAATGCGCTTTCGACCCGCACCGGCGATTTCGTGATCGGCGCGGTCTTCGAATCGGGCATGAGCTATATCGACGAGAACATGGTGTTCGCTGACCTTGCGCGCGCGCAGGATTTCTTCGGCCGCGCCGGCCGCGTCGACGCAATCGATATCCATCTCGTGAACCTCGATCGCACCGAGCAGGTGACGGCCGCGCTCCGCAAGACGCTTCAGGCGCCGTTCGTGGTGCGCAACTGGATTCAGTACAACGAGTCGGCGGCGGGCGGCTTCGAACTGCTGAAGCGCGTCTATGCGATGGTGCTGATCCTGCTGATCGGCGTTGCCGCGTTCAACCTGGTCGCGACTTTGATCATGGTCGTGATGGAGAAGCGCAAGGACATCGCGGTGCTGATGTCGATGGGAGCGACGCATCGCGCAGTGCGGCTGATCTTTGTACTGAAGGGAATGATCGTCGGGGTCGCAGGCACCATCGCGGGGCTCTTAATCGGCGCGCTCGGATGCTTTCTGCTCGCGCGCTACCACTTCATCCACATCTCCAAGGAAATCTATGGCATGTCGACCGTGCCGGTGGCAGTCGATTTCACGAGCTTCGCGCTCGTGGCGCTGGCTTCGATCGTGCTCTGCCTGCTTGCGACGATATATCCGGCGCGCCAGGCGTCACGCGAAATGCCGGTCGAGGTCTTCCGCTCCTAGCCCATCCCCACAACGCAGACCTGCGGCCTGAGTTGTTCTAGCTATTCAGTCGGTGCGGGATTCGTGGGGGGCTTGGTAGCAAGCTTGGGCTTACGGACGACCAGGGTCTCGTGACCGCGAACCTTGATTGTGCGGGCCGGTTCCGACGAATAGTTCTGACTCGGGCCGTCCAAGTTGCGTGGCCGTGAGCCAGTGCGCTTGCGCCGCCAATTGCTCAGCTCCTTCGAGAGCTTGTTGGCGACAGAATTGTCATCCTGTCCGTTGCGCGACTCGTGGGCGCCGGTCTTGTCAGGATCCTCGGGCGTTCCTTCCGAACCCATATTGTTCCTCTCTTCTTGTGACGTAGCGACTATCTCCTTTTTGTTCTAATACCGCGGTGAAAGGCCTTCACCGGTTGCAATATCGATTTGGATATCCATCAGCGGACGCGTCGTGCGCCGCTTTCCACTCTCATAGGGACGATTCAAGTAATGTGTGTATCAGATGCGAACCGAAGCCTGGGTCTCGGTGCGTTTAAACTCGGAATGGATTCGGTGAGGGATTTCCCTGGCGGACTCTGCGGGCCGGGCCCGGGAGAGGGCCCGGCCGCTGTTCCTGGTCTTTAACTATTGAAACAGAGACTGCATCTTCAGCGCAAGCCCCATGTCCCCCGCGATGCGGAGCTTGCCGCTCATAAAGGCCACCTGTCCGTTGAGCTTCCCGGACAGCATGTCCAGGTAGTCCTGCGCGGCCATCGAGATGGTGATGCTCGGCGATGCCGCCGCACCCTCCTTCACCTGGCATGAATCATTATTGATGATCACGTGCCACTTGCCACCGCCGTCTCCGGAGAGATCGAACTGGTAAATCGCATTCAGACCCTTGGCTGCTTCTTTGTTGAAGCGCGAGGGCATCATCTCGAACGCTTGTTTAGCTGAAGTGGGCTGATCGGCCATGGGAAAAGCAAACCTCCTCGTGGGAGCGGCCTCTGCCGCGCTCTTTCCGCCATATAAGCGTTACTCCCACTGCCTGTCAAGGTTAGTTGGACCGTCGCGTTCTTCAGCCAAACCGTGCAGGTCGATACGCACCTTTCGCGCTGAACCCTGCTCAGAATCCGAACACCCTGCCAGGCTCGACCGTGATTAAATTTGTCCGCACGTGCACGGGCGCGGCGCTCTCGGTGATCGTCACGGCGCGATCTTTGTCGGAATCAGACTTTACCGTGCCGCCGAGATAGGCGTCATGTCCGATCACCTTGATCGTCACGTTCGTCAGTCCCGCATAGTAAAGCTGCTGCGCAATTTGTGACTGGCGCGCGGCCCAATCGCTCATGTCCGTCGTGATCGAATTGATCACGTTGGTAACTCCCGGCACGCGCAAAGCGGTACGTTCGGCGAGCGCCTTGTCATTGGCATCGAACACCTTGCCAAAGATCGTCACCGTCCCGCCCGTCGTGTAGCAATCGACGCGGCGTAGTTTCGGATTCGCGAGGAGCGCCTCCTTCACTCGCTGCTGCAGCGTGGGCGTCGGCTTGGGCCGTGCCACTTCGCGGCGGCGCGGGCGCTGATGCGGCGTTGCGGCCGCAACTGGAGTCGACGGCATCACCGCGAGCGGCGGCGGCGCTACAGGCGTTTCAACTCCCGCCGCAGTCGCGACCATCGACGGCGCCCCGCTCGGCGCTGGCGCCGGGGATGCCGCGGCAGCTTCGCTCGCGGCCGCGCTCGGCGCTGGCGCCGATGCATACTCGGGTGGCTCGGCGGCGTTCAGGCTCGCTAGCTTGGTTTTGAGCTGGGACTCGAGCGCGGACTGGTTGTCCGCGTTTTGCGCGAAGATGA
>JASHQJ010000505.1 GCA_030037595.1 Candidatus Binataceae bacterium | reverse complement strand
GGCTGGAGCAAGCGGTTGTTCGACAGATTTACCGTTACCTGCGGCCCGCCGATCAGCCGATCAAGACGAATCCGGAGCAGTGACCCCGGAATTTAGCCTCAGACATCACGATGGAAGACAATTCCGAGCCCGCCCGCGAACAACATGAGTTGGAGCAGGCGGTCGAACGCGCACGTCGAAGGCGCGAGCATTGGCTGCAGACAGGCGAGTGGCCACTCGGCCGCGCGCTTGCGATGATGGGCCGGTTCGGATGGAGCATGGTACTTCCGATCTTGTTGGGCGCATTCGTCGGGCGATGGCTGGATCGCACCTTCCATACTGGTGTGATGTGGAGCGCTGCGCTGGTTATGGCGGGAGCGGCGTTTGGTTTTTGGGCAGTCTGGAAGGCGATGCATAGCGCATGATGGAATCGATCGCGTTACGGCTATTCGCCTTCCTCACACTGGGCGCTATGCTCGGCTCCGCTTACCTCGCAGCGCTCAGATTGAACGTGCGTTTATACCTTGATTCCGGTGCCGCATGGATAACGCTGCTCACTCATGCGATTCGGGTGCTGGCCATAGTCGCCGCGTTTGCATTTTGCGCACGTCGCGGCACGCTCGCCTTGATATTCTGCGTTGTGGGGTTTCACCTGATGCGTACCGTCACCATCAGTCTTGCGATGCCAGCGCCTGCAAGGAAGTCATGAATCATTCGCCGCTGGCAGCCGCCACTCTCTTCCATGTTGGATTTGTGCCCATCTCGGGACCAGTTGTGACGACCTGGGGACTGATGGCCGTTTTGACTATCGCATCCTGGCTCGCGACGCGATCATTTCGGGTTGTCGCTGGCGGGTGGCAGGCGGTGATGGAATCGATAGTTGTAGGCATCGAAGAACAAATACAAGCGATAGTCGGGCGCGATGCAGCTCCCTTCTTACCTCTGCTCGGAACCTTATTCATCTTCCTTGTATTCGCGAACCTCTCGGGAATTGTACCCGGGGTTAAGGCGCCGACAGCATCATTGGAGACGCCGGCTGCGCTAGCCGCGATGGTTTTTCTCTCGGTGCATTTTTTCGGCATCCGAATTCAGGGAATGGTTCCCTATCTGAAGGGTTACCTGAAGCCCAATCCGGCGCTCCTTCCGCTGAACATCCTCTCGGAAATTACGCGGTCCTTTTCTCTCGCCATAAGACTCTTCGGCAACATCATGAGCGATGACCTGGTGCTTGCGATAGTCCTCGCGCTAGCAGGGTTGCTGGTGCCAATACCGTTCATGGCGTTCGCTATCCTGATCGGGCTGGTGCAGGCGTACATCTTCAGTGTCCTGGCTGCTGTTTACATTGGGGGCGGTATCGGTGCGGTTCCGAAGTGAGGGAGGTCTTAGGATGACGGTTCAGATGCTGAGCATAATCGGCGCAGTCGTAGCGGTGACGGTCGGCTCTATCATGCCGGCGCTTTCCGAAGGGCGCGCGATCGTAGCTGCGATGGAAGGTATCGCGCGTCAGCCCGAAGCCGCAGGCTCCTTGTCGCGCACCTTGTTCGTCGGCCTCGCAATGATCGAAACCATGGCAATTTACTGTCTCGTGGTCGCGCTGTTACTACTGTTCGCTAATCCATTCGCGGTGAAATGAATTTTAGCTGGTGGACATTCGCGCTTCAGGCGGCGAATTTCCTTATCCTCATCTGGCTCCTGCAGCGCTTTCTCTACAAACCGGTCAAGACGATCGTTGCTCGGCGAAAGGAAGAAATCTCCGATGCCCTGACTGAAGCATCGGCGGAGAAGAAAGCTGCTGAGCAATTGAAGCAGGAGGTCGAGGCGATCAGGTCGGCAATCAACCTTGAGCGCCAGAAGATGATCGATGAGGCGCATGCGCTGCTTTCGGTCGAGCGCGAAAAGATTATCGAAGAAGCGCGCGGCGAGGCTGAAAAGGTGCGCGGCCAATCGCTAAGGCGCCTCGAGGAGGAGCGCATCGCTGCCAGCCAAGAACTATACGAACGAACCGTCGAACTCGCGAGTAACCTTGCCGAGCGGCTGCTTAGTGAGATCGCGGAGGGTTCGATCGAGCAACCGTTTCTGAGACGCGTGATCAACTACCTCGATCAGATGCCTGCTGAAGAGCGGGCCAAGCTTCTGCCGCGCAACGGCGCGAGCAACATGTCAGTGACGACCGCGCATCCCCTCGATGCGCGCGAGCAGTCAGACTGGCAGGAACAACTCGCCAAACGGCTGGGTACCGGTCTTGCAATCACCTTCAATACTGATCCAACCCTTATCGCAGGTACCGTGCTCACCTTCCCGCATGCGATCCTGAACTTTAACTGGCGCGACAGTTTGGCGCTCGCCCTGAAGGAACTTCATGGCAACGAGTCATCTCGCTGAAGCCCTGAATGCTCGCCTACAGAAAGCGAGCACCGCGCTGAGCGGACTTAGAGTCGAGCCTAGGCTTGATCTCATCGGTCGGGTCGAGCGGGTTGGCGATGACGTCGCGGGTGTTCGAGGCCTGCCCGATGCACGGCTCGGGGAGCTGCTGGTATTCGAACGCTCCGATGGAGGCGAACCAGTCGCAGGTATCGTTTTGACGCTCGATCCCGATCTGATCGGATGCGCGATGCTGGGGCGAGCGAGTGGTGTCGAAGCTGGCAACCTGGTTCGTGGTACAGGGACTGTTGCCAGCGTGCCGATCGGCGAGAAGCTGCTCGGGCGCACGGTCAACGCTCTGGGGCTTCCGCTCGACGACGGCCCGCCGATAGAAGCAGAGCACGCCGCGCCGGTCGAAAAAGCAGCGCCGCCAATCGTGGATCGCGATTTCGTCAACACTGCGCTCAACACGGGACTGCTGGTAATCGACGCGATGCTGCCGCTGGGACGCGGGCAGCGCGAGCTGATCATCGGCGATCGTGAAAGCGGAAAGACCGCGATCGTCATCGATACGATTATCAATCAGCGCGATAGCAATGTGATTTGCGTGTACTGCGCGGTCGGGCAGAAGACGTCGTCGGTGAGCCAGGTGATCGATGCAGTCCATCGGTACGGCGCGCCGCAACGATGCATCTTCGTTTTTGCGCCCGCCAACGATCCTCCCGGCGTGCAATGGCTGGCGCCATATGCCGCGTGCACGATGGCGGAGTACTTCTCGGAACGCGGCGACGACGCATTGCTGATTATCGATGATTTGAGCAAACACGCCGTGATCTATCGGCAGTTGTCGCTACTGCTGCGCAATCCGCCGGCACGCGAGGCATATCCCGGAGACATCTTCTATATCCACTCGCGATTACTGGAGCGCGCGGCGAAATTAAGTCGCGAGCGGGGCGGTGGCTCTCTAACCGCGCTGCCGATCGCGGCAACGCAGGAAAGCAACCTTTCCGCCTACATCCCGACGAACCTCATCTCCATCACCGATGGTCAGATCGTTCTCGATCCGCGCCTGTTTCATGAAGGACAAAAGCCCGCGGTCAACGTTGGGAAGAGCGTTTCGCGCGTCGGAGGCAAGACCCAGTCGCCAGTGATGCGCGAGCTCTCCGAGATGTTGAGGCTTGAATACACTCAGTTCCTCGAACTCGAAATTTTTACGCGCTTCGGGGGCATGGTGGATGAGCGTACGCGCAGCATCATCGAGCACGGACGGCGGATTCGCGCGGTTCTGACACAACCGGAGTATGAGCCACTGTCCCTGGCGCAACAGGTGATAATGCTGGTGGCGATCGATGAGAAGATCATCGACAAGGTGCCGCTCGACCGAGTCGCGGAACTGCGGAGCGCCATCGCCGAGTGGCTGAAGGCGGAGGGCGATGAACTCGGCCGCGGGATTAACTCTTCGGGCGACCTCGATGCAGACGGTCGTGCGCAGCTCACAGTCATGCTCACTGAGATCGTCGAGCGGATCGTCCCGCATTCAGCTTCGGTCGGCTAGCTAATGGCGCAGGAAAGAGAAATCGCCAACCGCATCGTCTCACTTGGCGAGCTGCAGGAGATCGTCGCGGCTATTCGCGCAATCGCGGCATCGCAGATGCAGCAAGCGCTCCGCTCCCTGGAAGCCATACAGCGCTACTCTGAAACGATTCGTCAAGCGCTGTCCGATGCGGCGCAGATGGTGCCTCGCGACGGACGCGCTGTCGCGGCAGTCGAGCCATCCAAATCCTGCGTTATCGTATTTTGCGCAGAGCACGGGTTGTGCGGAGGTTTCAACGAGCACCTGGCGCGAGCCGCCGAGCGGATGCGGGCTGAAAAAAGCGGGCAATTCGTCCTCGTTGTGGTGGGGTCTCGGGGCGGACAAATCTGTCGTGAGCGGAACCTTAAGCCGGACCTGGTGCTGCCGATGGCGACGCACAGCGCGGGAGTGACTGCGGCAGCGCGCCGTCTTGCCACGGAAGTCTACGGCATGTTGAACGACGGTCGAATCGCAGGACTGGAGGTTGTTTACGCGCATCACGCCGACGGCGACCCAATGCGCATCGAACGCCGTCGAATTTTGCCGCTCGAAGCTCCCGCAGCAGGACGGCAATCCGCGCAGCTGCCACCGCTGATAAATCTCAGTCCGCGCCGCCTCTTCGATGAAATCGCCGCCGAGTATTTTTTTGCATTTCTTGAGAATGCCGCGATGCAGTCTTTCTTCAGTGAGAGTCTGATGCGGTTCCGCACCATGGAAGCAGCACGTCATAACATCGAAAATAAGAACGAAGAACTTACCAGGCTCGCGCGCCGGCTTCGCCAGGAGGCTGTTACCACCGAAATCCTGGACTTGATCAGCGGCGCTCAAGCGCTCTCGTTCGAGTGATATCCGTTGTCGAAATATAGGCGTCTCAAATCAAACCTGCTGGGGATGATTCGATCACGCTCGCGCGCGCCGGAGTATCGACGATCCTGTTGAGGCGAAAGCCCGCCGCAGCCAGAATTTCGCGGAACTCAGCTTCCGAGCGCTGACGCCCGCCTGTGCTGACGAGCATATTGACGTCGGTGGCCGTTGCGCGGCGCAGAGCCTCCGACTGCTCAACCCGCGCAGGATAGACGCCCTCGATGACGAGCAGCGTTCCGTCGGACGGTATCGCGCTTCTGCAGTTCTTCAGGATCGCGACGGCGCACTCGTCGTTCCAATCGTGGATGATGTGTTTGAGCATGTAGGCGCGGCCGCCGCGCGGAATCTCCCTGAAAAAATCGCCGGCAGCCGCCTCGCATCGATCGGCAAGACCTGCCGCGGCAAGTTTCTCGCGAGCGCTCGCGGCAGCTTCAGGGCGATCGAAGACGATGCCGCGAAGATTCGGATTCGCTTTCAGGATTCCGATCATCAGCGCGCCGTTGCCCCCGCCGACATCGACGAGCTTTCCGAACCTGCCGAAGTCATACGATGCGGCAAGCGCGGCCGAAGTCATCGGCGCAAACGCCGCCATGGCGTCGTCGAAAACCGCGGCCTGCTCGGGATTGCGCGCGATGAATGAGAACGCATCGTCGTCGGGCCACAGGCGGTGGAACGCCGGTTCTCCCGTGCGCACGCAGTACTCCAGCTCCTTCCATGCGTCCTGCGTCACGACGCCCGCGAACAGGAGTACGAACGAGCGCATCGAGCCCGGCATGTCGGTCCGGAGCAGCTCGCTAAGGGGATTGAGGCTGAAACTCCCGTCCTCGCGCTCGGCAAATACTCCCACGCTCACGAGGAGCCGCATCACGCGGACTAGCGACGGTGCATGAACGTCGATTCTGCGCCCAAGCTCGGCGCCCGTCTTGGGTCCATCGCGCAGCAGGTCGGCGATTCTGAGTTTCGCGGCGAGCGCGAGCGCCCGCGAAAAAAAGTGCCCGATACTGATTTGATAGACCAGCATCTGCGGCGGTATCGCCGCCAGCTGAGCATTCGTATTCTCAGGCATGAACGGAACCTCGCGTTTGCTTGCTGATCGATAAACGCAGATCCGCGAAGAAGGTTATGCCGCGCGATTCAACCAGGACGCGATGGAAGGAACGTAGCCGCGATCAGTGCGGCTTCCAGAGCGGAGCGCTGCCGAACAGATGATCGACGACGCCGAGCTGGTAGGCGAGGAGCAGGCCGAAGCCGAAACTCAATAGTCCCGAACCCGTGACGAGACCGCGATGCAGCCAAAGCATCCGCTTCGCCGCGATCAGGAACGGCGCCGCGATCGCGGTCGTGATCAAGCCCATACCGATGATCGTGCCGATGCAGAAGATCACGAGATAGATGCTCGCCCAGAGCGGCTCGGGAATCGCGCTCAGCACCAACAGCGCGATCGCGGCGCTGCCCGCGAGTCCATGCACGAGTCCGACGCCGAACGATCTGAGGAGCGGCCGGCGGGCCGCGAACGACCGGGCGGCACTTGGCGGGAGCAGATGATCGCGATGCAGCTCGACGGCGTCCTCCGCTGCCACATCGTGATCGTGAGCCAGCAGATGGGCGTGGCTATGGCTGTGGGAACTGCCGCCATGCCGATGCGAATGCGAATGCACGACCATGGGATCATCCACATGAGCTTTGCCAAACATGCCACGCGCGATGCGGCTGACAACCTCAAACGCAGCACCAAGGCCGAGCAAGATCAACACGACTGCGACTGCGAACTCCATCGCAAGCCCGAGCCGCACAGGAATCGCGATCTTGAACAGGATTATCGCCGCGCCGACCGCGAGCACGGTCATCGTGTGACCGAGTCCCCAGATGACGCCGACGCGAGTGGCCGTCGAGAAGCGGCGCTCGCGGCTCAGGATCGTGGTCACGGCGATTACATGGTCCGGGTCGGTCGCGTGGCGCATCCCGAGCAGCAGTCCGAGCAAGGCGAGTCCCAGAGGTGCGGCGGCTTCGGGATGCATTGATCAACTCGATCGCAGAGGTTACGCGAAAATTACCGTGTGAAGAGAAATACTCTCTGATGTAAACCGGGGCAAACATTTACTTTTGCCTCGATGCCGCGGGAGTGCTGCCCGTTCCGGAGAGTGAGATTCCTACCGACGGATTTGACGGGTCGCCGCTCAGGATCGTGAGCGTACCGCTCGCGCCGCCGGCGGCGCTTGGGCCGAACGTCACCGTGATCGAGGCTTTGTCCTTGGCACCGATGTTTATCTCTCCTCCCGCGGATGAAAACGGCGCGGCCGACGCTCCGTCATCGCGGCCAGGTTGCTCTTGCCGGTGTTCTTGATCTTCAGGCTTTTCGATTTCGAGCTGCCGACCTTGACCTTGCCGAAGTTAATCGAACCCGCGCTGATCGTTATTACGCTGCCGAGATTGGGCGCGACACTAACCGGAGTGGGCGGCGAGGTCGGTTGCGCCGTGGCAGTGACGGTGGGAGTGCGCGTTGGAGTCGGTGTAAGCGTCGGAGTGGAGTGGCGGTCGTCGCGGCCGTCGAGGTGGCAGTGACGCTCGCAGTTGGAGTCGCGGTGGGCGTCGGCGCGGGGCGATCGAACTCGAGCACGCGATTGTTGCCCAGGTCCGCGACGTAGAGCGCGTCGTGCGAATCGACCGCGATCTAGATCGGAAACCGGAACGACGCGGCCGTGGCGCCAAAGCCGCTGATGCCCAGCGTCAAGTTGGCGGTGCTGGTGTTGGGGAGCGCGAGCGCCTGCTCGAACTCGAGCACCTCGCTCGTCGTCTCGGACGCGACATAGAGATTGCCGTCGCCGTCAACCGCAATTCCCGAGGGGCTTTCGATCCCGTTGCCTGACCATATCAGGTTGGCCGCGGTGGAGTTGGTCCCGCGCGCGCCGAAGGCGCCGTTGAACTCGAGCGCGCGGTTGCTGCGCGGATCGGTTGTAAACAGATTGTCACTCCCATCGAGCGTGAGATTGGCAAATGGGCCGAGGCAGAGCTGCGCGTTGGCGGTGAGCCCGGCCTGGTTGCATTCCGCGCTCGTGAAGCGGCCGCCTGATGTCCGCGGTCGCGTCGCCGCTCGCGCCAGGCGTGCCTTTCACGGCGGACTGCGGAATCGGCGTGAAGTACTCAAGGATGCGGCCGTTGCCGGTATCATCCACGAACAGGGTCCCCCGAAATCAACCGCGAGTCCGCGCGGGGCGGAGGGCGGTCAGCACTGACGCTGCCGTCGTTGGCGCTGGTCGCGAAAAAACCTCCCCCTTGCCCGAACACCGCTATCGCCGCGATGCCCGACACCGGCGTGTTCGCGGCGAACGGATTGTTGAACACCAGTACGCGATTGTTGCCGGTGTCGGAGACATAGAGGTTATGCAACGAATCGACCGCGAGCGCGAAGGGATCGTTGAGCGTTGACGCGCCGGCCGCCCCGCCCTGGTTCGCACATGATGAGTTGAAATCCGCCTGCCCGATGACAACGGCGGCCGGCTCGCCGCCCGCAAACGACGCCACGGTCGACCATCCGAGCACGCGGCTGTTGAGCGTATCAGCGACATAGACGCATCGCGCGCTCGAATCGACCGCGATTCCGTGGGGAGCATCCATCCCGGTCGCATCGACGAAGTTGGCTGCCGTCTTGACGAAATCGATCTGGCCGAGCACCTGGTCGGCCACCGTGTTCACCCGTCGCCGGCGGCCGGCTGCCGAGCGCAGCGACTACAATCGCCGCGGCCGCTGCCACAGGCATCCACCACGCACGCGCCCTTATACCGGTACGCATTGCGTGCCCTGCTTCTTCTGCCCGGAGCGCGGTACTGGATTAGGAAGTCGCAGCGCCCGGCAATGTGCAAGTGTTAGCTATCCATATGGTGAATTTACTAACAAAAGATTAGTTTGGATACTTATAGCTAGCAACGACGGCCGACCTCTGGGGGTTTTTACGCCCACCGATTTCCCTGCTAAAGTGCGGTGCGATTTCCGCCTAACCGGCAGCACCAGAAAGGAGTCCGCGATCATGAACATCAAGGAACGCGTTGCGTTCGTCGGTCTGACTGTAGTTTCGGCGATCATCGGCGGCGCAATTTCCGGACATATTTTCGGCACCGCGACCGTCGACGCCGCAGCTCATCCGCATGCGATGATGGCGCAGAAATTCGTGCTGGTTGATTCGCATGGCAGAACGCGCGGCGTGCTCGATGTGACCCAGAAAGGGGTGGCGCAACTCGGCCTCTATGATGGCACGGCGACACTGCGCGCGGGTCTCGGCGTCGGAGTAAACGGTGCTCCCGCTCTCGGTATCTACGGCAGGGACAGCAAGCCGCGCGCCGAGGTTGGTCTGTCTGGTGGTGTGGCGGAGGTCCGGCTCTATGACGCCGACGGCACCAAGCACGTCGCGCTCGGCGTGTCGGCTGATGGTGTTGCGGGCCTCGCACTACTCGACAAGGAGGGGCATGATCGGGCGTCGCTGATTCTCGAGCAGGCGGGAACTCCCGCGCTCAGGCTGGCTGACAACAGCGGCACGTCGCGCATCGGTATCGACGTAACTCCCGACGGCCTCCCCGGCATCGCGCTGCTCGCGGGCGGCAAGACTCGCGCCGCAATGACGCTCAACGCGGACGGTGCCGGCGCGATCACGATCTACGACGAGACGGGCGGCACCAAGTCGAGCCTGCCCTGAATCCTGATCGCGGTCAGTTGAATCGGCGGCGCGAAGTTTCAAGCTTCGCGCCGCTCTTGTCTTGCGTAACCGGATCGGTGAACGGAAAATAGCGGCCTCAAAGTTCGCTGGAGATCCGATGCGCCCAGTCACTGTCTGTCTCGTCCTTGCGCTTGCGCTCGCGGCTTGTTCGGGGATGAAGAATCCCCTCGTTAATCCTCCACCCTCTCCGCAGCAGGTCGCGCATAAGGAGGGCCAGATGCTCGCCGCGGCAGGCTTCGTCGTCGTGCCGCTCGACACGCCGCTGCGCCAGCAGCGGATGAACTCGCTAGTGCCGCTCCGCGTCCAGTACATCGTGGGCCGCACCGGCAATATCCACTACTGGATGGCCGATCCGTACGACTGC
>JASHQJ010000046.1 GCA_030037595.1 Candidatus Binataceae bacterium | reverse complement strand
TCGCTCTCGCCAACGCGGGCAAAGGTCCTGGTGGCTGCAGGAGCGGGCGCGGGAATCGCGACGACTTTCAACGCGCCGATCGGCGGCCTGATGTTCGCGCAGGAGATCGTTCTGCTCGGCCACGCCGAGCTCGCCAACCTGACGCTGCTGATCGTCGCGACGACCACCGCGGTCGTGACCTCGCACGCGATCATGGGCGGCGGCGGCGGGGCGGTGTTCGAGGTGCCGGGCTTCGTGTTGCGCAGCTACGTCGAGCTGATCACGTACGGCCTGATGGGCGGGGCGCTCGGTGCCTTGGGCGCGGCGTACATAAGTTTCTTTCACGCGACGGGCCGATGGTTTCGGCGGCTCAACGCGCCTGAGTGGATGCGCCTCGGGATTGGCCTCGGTATCGTCGGCGTAATCGCGATCTTTCTCCCGCAAAACCTCGCCGACGGATATCCCGTTATCAACTCGGTGATGGCGGGTGAGTACGGGCTCGCGATGCTGCTGGCGCTGACCTTCGCGAAGTTTTTCGCGAGCAGCATATCGCTCGAATGCGGCGCGCCGGGCGGAGTGTTCGGACCGACGTTCTTCATCGGCACGATGGCGGGCGGGGCGTTTCAGCGGATGTCGCTGATCCTGATTCCTGAGCTCACCGGACCGCGTGGCTCCTACGCGCTCATCGGACTGGGCGCGTTCCTTGCGGCGGTAACGCACGCGCCGCTGACGGCGCTCTTCCTGCTCTTCGAGATGACTCACAGCTACGAAGTCGCGGTGCCCGCGATGGTCGCGACGATCGCGGCGCTCGTCGTATCGCGCGCGATCGAGAACGAGTCGATGGATACCTACGCCCTCGCGCGCGAGGGCAAGACGCTCGAGATTTCGCAGGAGCGGCTCGCACTCACACAGATCCCAGTCAGCGCCGTGATGACCAAGCATGTGACCTATGTGCGCGAGAACGCATCACTCGCCGACGTGTTGCAGGTGGCGGGTGATACCGCGCAATCGACGCTGCCGGTTGTTGGCGCAGATGGCGAGCTAATCGGCCTCATCGTCACGCGCGAACTCCTGGCGCTGCTGTCGAGCGGCGAGGATCTCGGTCCGCTGGTCAACGCATACGACCTCTGCAAAATCGATTGTCCGTTCGTCAAACCGGAATCCAATCTTGACGGCGCGAGCCAGATAATCGAGCACGAGGGCATCGACGAAGTGCCCGTCGCCGAACGCGCCGGCGGCGCTCTGCTTGGTCTGGTGACGCGGATGCATATCGCGCAAGCGTTGAACCGCGTTACCGTATCGCTGACCTCGCTCGCGACGCGCGACCAGGGAATCTTCTGGGCCACCGGCTATCGCGTCGATCGGCTGGAAGTTCCCGAAGCCGCCGCCAGAACGACGATTCGTAAGCTCGATCCGCGCGCGCGCTTCGGCGTCACGGTGCTTGCCTGCCAGGACGGCGAAGACCCTGATGCAGGTTTCATCCCGATTTCGCCCGATCATCCGCTGAAGCGCGGCGACCTGGTCATCGTCGCGGGCCGTCCGACCGATATTCGCCGCTTCGCACGCGAGCTGGAAACCCTTCAGCCCGGTGAGGCGGCTCCCGAAACTCAAGCTCCCGCCGCGGGAAAGAGGTAGGGACGCGCGCGGCCGGCGCGCAGCTCGACACAGAATTCCTCGACGCTGGCGACATCGCGCTCGAGTTCCGTCGCGCAAGTGAGGAACCATCTCGCGGTCGCGAAATGCGCGTCGCTGCCCCCCACCTGCGTGAGCCCGAGCTTAAGCGCGGCATCCTGCGCACGGGTGTTCTCGGATTCGGAGTTTTGTCCATTGATGGCTTCGATCGCGCCGAGCGCCGCTCCGTGCCGGGCCAGGAGCGCATCGAGGCGCACGCCGAAGCCCGAGTCGCGAAACGGATGAGCAGGAATGGCAATTCCGCCCTCGTGATACAGCACTTCAATCACGTGCTCGCTGTTCAGCATCCGCGACGTGAGGTCGAAGCGCCGCATCACCTCGTGCGTGACGCCGAACATCAGGAGATGGCCGAGGTCCGTGTCGGCCTCGATGCCCTTGAAGATCCGGATCTGAAAGCGCTCGCTCAGTTCGGAATAAAGCCGATCGACTTCGGGGTCGGACGGGAACAGGCGATGTTCGGTGAAGCAAACGGCGCCGAGGCCCGAGGCGGCAGCAGATGCGAACGCGAGATATTGTTCCGGCGTCACGTTTGAGTCGGACGAGAGGTTCGTATGCATGTGCAAATCGACAATCATCGGCGCTGAACTCTCAAACCTTTTTGTTGAGCAGAGATTCGTCAGGGCTCGGCGTACTCGTCGCGCACCTGGAGGTGATCCTCGACCGAGAAGACGCCGGCGATTAGTTGCGCTTGCGACCGCACCATCATCCGATCGACCTCGCTGGGGACCGTGCCCCACAGCACCAGCGTCGTGCCGTCCATCTTGAACTTGACCGACCCGTAGCCCTGCGCGTCGAGCGTCTGACGCAGCATTTGAAGGCGCGGGTCGCTCGCTGAGGGCTCGCCGCCTCCGCTGTCAGGCGCAGAGTATCCGCCACTGTCGTCAGCCTCGCGCTCGAGCATCGGACGGATCGCGAAAAGAGCGACTGCCACCAGGATCGCGACGATCCAGAGAAGATGACGCGGGCCGAGGGCGCGCCGCGGACGCTCCTCGTAGCGCGGCGGCGGAGGCGCCGAGTCTGCTACATCCTGCAACACGATCGTGCGCGCCTCGGGCGAGGCCTCCGCCGCGCTTCGGCCGAGCCGTCCTGTTACGTTGGTCGCGCAAAACGAGCAGTAGTTCGAATCGATCGGAATCCTGCGGCCGCATCGCGGGCAGTTGGCATCGATCGCGTCGCTGAGCATTGTCGGCGCAGACGGCGTAGAGGACCGCGCCGATTGTGGAGCGCCAAGCGGAAGCTGCTGCTGCCGCGCTCCAGAGAGGTTCACGACATTGGGGTCGGAGGGTGAATAAGTGGCGGCGTAGGGATGGCCGTCGCGGATCGCGATCAGCCGCCGCTTGAAGTCCGCAGCGTCCGGCACGCGCAGCACCACGTCGTACTTCAGCGCGTCATCTACCAAATCGCAGAGAGCCTGCGACAAGTTGGGACATAGCGATCGCAGGGGAGGAAAGCTGAACGGCGGCTCGAGCGCCGGATCGCGGCCCGACAACGCATGATGCATCGTCGCGCCGAGTGCGTAGATATCCGAGCGCACCTCGACCTTGCCGCGATACTGCTCGGGAGGCGCGTAGCCCTGGGTCCCGATCATCGTGGCGTTGCTCATCGGCTGAAAGTGGCGCGCGATACCGAAGTCGATCAGCTTTGCCTGCTGATTGCGCGAGAGCATTACGTTCGACGGCTTGAGGTCGCGATAGATCACGGGAGGCTCGAGGCCGTGAAGGTATTCGAGCGTGTCGAGAATCTGCAGCGCAACGTCGATCACTTCGGCCTCGGGCAGTTTGCCGCCCGAAGCCTTGAGCCGATCCTCCAGCGTGACGCCGTCGATGTACTCCATCACGAGGTAGTGACGGTTCTGGTCGCTGAAGCGGTCGAAGACGCGCGGGATATGCTCGTTACTGAGTTGCGCGAGCATGTCTGCTTCGCGCTGGAAGGCCGCGACCGCCTGCTTCTGCAGGTCGGGATTGGTGAACCCGTCTACCATTTCGGCGAGTGCGCATGGTCGCGAGGCGAGGCGCAAATCCTCGGCGAGATAGACGAGCTTCATGCCGCCGCCGCCGAGCGGTCTCAGCACCTTGTAGCGTCCGCCGACTATAGTGTTCGCGTCGATCATCTGGGGCGGTGTGGCTCAGTCTCCATATCCAAGCGGACTCGGCGGCGATTCGCTAGCGGCTTCGTGGTGCGGCAAAAGCATCCTCACGAACGGTTCCGGCGAAAGCGGCATTCGAGGCACAAATGAAGTGAATGACTATCCCCAGGCCGACGCTGGCTGCATAGCAAAATGATACGCCGAAAAACCACATGATTCCCCTCGCCACACGTCCCCTATACACATGCCCGAGGCCTGGAATGATGCTCAGCACCAGCGCCATGACAGGATTAAAGCCAGGGTCGCGCTTGATCCAGCCGCGGGGGCCAAGTGGCGCACCGCAGTCTTTGCAGAACGCCGCGTCATCGACGACGATCGGCCGGCCGCATCGCGAGCAGAACCGCGGCCTTGCGAAATCGCTATCAGGCACGGAACGTAAACGGCGCGTCGCCGAGCCTTACTGAATCGCCGTCGCTCAGGTACGCTTCGGTCACGCGCCGCTCGCTCACGAACGTCCCGTTCTGGCTGCTGAGGTCGCGGACTTTCGTCGAGCCATACTGCGACTCGATGGCAGCATGATGACGCGACACGGACGAGTGGTTTACGACGATATCGTTGTCGAGCGCGCGGCCGAGCGTTGTCGATGCGTCGCGTTTGAGCGCATAGCGCTGGCCGCTCGCATCGATAAGATATGGTCCACCGTTAGCGACGCCCGCTGCAGGAGCCGCCGCGGGAGCGGGCGCTGCCACAGGGGCGGGCGCGGGTGCTCGCGTTGCGAGTGATGCCTGGGCCTGTCCCGCAGCCTGCCGCAGATGAAATACCAGTTCATAGCCGCCGATATTGATTCGATCGCCCTCGTGCAGTGCGACGCTCTCGATTCTGCTGCCATTGACCATCGTGCCCGCGGCGACAGCCAGGTTCTTCAAAACGTAGTCCTTGCCGCTCCGTTCGACGATCGCGTGGCGGGGCTGCACGCCCTGGTCGCCGAATAGTCCGATCGGATTTTCCTCGGCGCGGCCAATTGATGCGCGCGCGCCCTCGATACGGTATTGGCGACCCCTGAGGCGACCCCTTTCGACCACGATCCAGGCCGCCTTGGTCAGCTCCTGAACGAGGCCGATTGCGAGCCCGATCGCGAGGCCAATCAGGCTGAGCCCGATTAACCGCGCGGGCAGGCCGCCACCGCTCAGGTAGTTGATCAAGTCGAAGAGCGCGCCGCCGACAAAACCGCCGATCACGCCGCCAAGCCCGCCCTTGCCGATATTGGGAATGCTGAAAGTCGCGATACCAACGCCCGCACCGAGCAGTCCGCCCATCACAATCCAGCTCGTGATACGACCGATGACGAGGAAGGCCATCGATCCTGGGTGATTAACCGACCATCCGCCCGCTGCGAGGATCGCGCCGAAGATGAAGTTGGAAATGAAGTTCGAGCCGATCGCGATGATTGCGCAGATGATGAAGCCGCGCAGAAATCGACTCCGTGTTTCAGGCGTTAGCTCGATCTGCTGGCCTTCGGCAGCGACGATAAAGCCGCCGATCAGCCCCGACAACGTGCACATTGCGAAGTAAGTGAAATAGAGGCTGGCGTTCGTCTCCACTTCGGTCAGCGAATGGCCGTTGGTCGCGAGCTCGACCGGCAGCCATCCAAGCGCGCCGCCGGCAAGGCCAGCGATCGCCTTCATCATCAATTCGCGGCGATTCAGCGTGCCGTTCATGCAGTCAGAAGCCTCATAAAAGCATCGGCATCGAGCCCAAGCCTTCGAATCTATAATAGCGGCAGCGAAGCGGTCGGAAAACGCATGAGCTCAATAGTACCGACGCGGCCGTCATCCTGCGGATCGGTTGCCCGGGGAGACCTGCGCAGGGCATCATCTGTAATGAAAGGGTAATCACCGATCGCGGGAACGTCATGCCCAACGAGTCTTTGTTGCCAGAAAGTTTCGGGCCTCTTCAGGGAGTTAAAATTGTTTCAACCGGGACGCTGATTGCGCAGCCATTCGCGGCCGAGCTCGCCGCCGAGATGGGCGCCGAGGTTATCCAGATCGAGCGCGTCGGTGTCGGCGACAACGGGTGGCGCACCATCGGCATCCGGCTGCCCGCGCGCGATGGCGGTCCGGCCGTCGCCACGACCTGGGTCCAGGAGCGGCGCAACGTCTTTTGTGTCACGCTCGATCTCTCGAAACCGCGCGGCAAGGAAATCTTCCTCAAGTTCGCGGCGCGCGCCGATATCTGGATGGAGAGTTCCAAGCCCGGCACCTATCCGAAATGGGGACTCGATGATGCTGCGGTGTGGAAGGTCAATCCCAAGCTCGTGATCACGCACGTCTCGGGCTTCGGCCAGGATGGCGATTCCGACTATGTCGCGCGCGCTTCGTACGACGTGGTGGGGCAGGCCGCCGGCGGCATGATGTATCAGACTGGCTTTCCCGATCCGACGCCGCCGACGCGCGCTGCGCCCTGGACGGGAGATTACGTGACGGCGCTCTTCACGATGTGGTCGTCGCTCGCGGGCCTCACCTACGCGCGCGCTACTGGCAAGGGCCAGGCAATCGACGTCACGCAGTATGAGGCGATTCACAAAACGATGGGCGGCACGATGCTCGAGTACTTTCAGCAGGGCGTGGTGCGTGAGCGTTCCGGAAATCGCGCACAGGGCTTTCAGCCGCTCGACACCTTCCAGGCGAAGGACGGATGGGTCGTGATGGGCGCGCTCGGCGAAGTGTATAAGCGCCTGCTCGGCG
>JASHQJ010000504.1 GCA_030037595.1 Candidatus Binataceae bacterium | reverse complement strand
CGGCGACTCGCGCGTTGAGCTCGCCTACATCTATGACAAGCAGAACAAGTACGACGACGCGATCGCCGCGCTGAAGCAGGCGCAGGCCAAGAAGCCCGACGACACCAAGATCATGGGTTTCCTGGTCGGCGTGTACCAGGAGAAGAAAGACTATCCGGCCGCGATTGACCTCGCCAAGAAGATGATCGCGATCGATCCGAAGAACGACCAGTTCCACTTCACGCTCGGCGCGCTACTCGATTCTGACAAGCAACGTAGCGCCGGCATGGACGAGATGAAGAAGGCGATCGAGCTCAATCCCAAAAATGCGCAGGCGCTGAATTACCTCGGCTACACCTACGCCGAGGCCGGGTCGAATCTCGACGAGGCCGAGCGGCTGGTGAAGCGCGCGCTCGAGGTCGAGCCCGAGGACGGTTTCTATGTGGACAGCCTCGGCTGGGTTTACTATCAGAAGGGCGACTACCAGAAGGCGGTCGAGCAACTCGAACGCGCGGTCAACTTGACGGGCGAGGATCCCACGATTACCGAGCATCTCGGCGACGCCTACCGGAAGATTGGCAAGTACCGTGAAGCGTCGCATGAATATCGCGACGCGTTGAAGAAGGCGCAGGAAGGCGACCAGATCGCGCGGCTCAAGGATAAGCTCCAGGTTCTGCAGAATGCCTCCAATTCGAGCCACTGAGGCTCATGGGCGGCAGCGCGGTCCGAAGTTCAGGATAGCAGCGTTGTCGGTTGTGCTGGGTGCGATGCTCGCCTTGCCGGCGTGCGTCGAGGTGCAGGAGCCGCCAACTCATCCGCGCGATATCCCGAACTTCGCGGTTGATCGTTCGCAAGATCTCACTAGTTCGCTAGCTGAGCGCGATCGCTCGCTCGATTCGTTGCAGACCGACGCCGTGATGCAGTACAGCGCGGGAGGCAAGAGCCTCAGGACGCACGAGGAGCTGATCGTGCGACGGCCAGACGGCCTCAAGGTCGAGGCGCGCTCGGCGTTCGGTGTTGAGTTGATCCTCTCGGCGCACAACGGCGACTTACAGATTTTTGACCCATCGCATAATCGCTTTATGACCGGCATGGCGAGCTCCGAAACGCTGGACAAGTACGTGCGCATCCCGATGATGCCGAAGGACGCGGTCAACCTGCTGCTCGGCCTCGCGCCTACCGGCTTTGACCTCAACGATCCGAGGGTGAAGCTCTCCAACGAGGGCACGATGACCGTCGTTAGCTACACCAGTCCCGACGGCACTACCCATGACCTGGGTTTCGAGGATCGCAACCTCGTGATGGTGCGGGAGACGGCGCCGGGCGGGACAGTGCGGTATCGAGTTGACTACTCGGAGTATCACGATATCGGTGGCGTGATGTTCCCTTATCGGGTGGCGGCCGAGTTTCCCCAATCGCAGAGCCAGGTCTCGTTTCACTACCGCCGTCCGATCGTCAACGGCCAGATTCCCGCTTCGACCTTCGTGTTGACGCCCGCTCCAGGAGCGACCGAGACTCATATCGGGCTGAGGAACGCGCCGAGCCAGCCGGAACATGAGGGATGATCTGAGCCGCGCAGCATCGCGCATCCTGATCGCCGCGCTCGTGGCGTTCGCGATTGCCGCGGGCGCGGGATGCAACGTCGATCGGGCGCACAACGATCACGTCCAGCAGCAGATTCTGCAGACCTCAACCTCGAGCGATCCACAGACTTTTAATCCCATCCTGGTGACCGATGTCGTTTCGGGGCGTGTGCTCGAGCACCTGTTTGAGCCTTTGGTTCAAGTCGATACCAAAACGACGTTGCCCGAGCCCGCAATCGCCGAGAGCTGGGACATCTCTGCGGATCAAAAAACGATAACGTTCCATCTGCGTCATGATGTTCGATGGATTGATGGGCAGCCGGTGACCGCGCGCGACGTGCTGTTCACTCTCGCGGTCATCTACGATCCGAAAGTGCCGAACAGCAGTCGTCCGGGATTGCTGATCGATGGAAAGCCCATTCCCGCCGATGCGCCCGACGACTACACAGTCGTGATGCATCTGCCGCGGCCATTTGCACCACTGCTCTATTCGGCCGGCATTCAAGCGATTCCAGCGCACATCCTCGAACCCGTGTGGAAGGCGGGTAACTTCAACCACACCTGGGGAATCAACACTCCCCCGAGGGAAATTATTGGCGATGGCGCTTTCAAGCTTGCGCAGTACGTGCAAGGTCAGTTCGTGCGATTCGTCCGCAACGACGATTACTGGATGAAGGATGAGCATGGCGGGCGACTGCCGCGATTGCACGGCCGCGTGATGCAGGTGATCAACGACGCGAACGCGACCTATCTTCGTTATCTGTACGGGCAGCTTGATGTTTACGCCCCGCGTGCCGAGGAAGTGCTCGACGTTCGCGACAAGATCAGGCAGGGGCGACTACACGCTCAACTCCAGGAAATCGGAATCGACACGGGGGAACGTTTCTTTTGCTTCAACCGCAATCCGCGGCACTTCGTCAAGAACGGCGTCACCGACCCCAAGCTTACATGGTTCACCGATCTCAACTTCCTAACTGCGGTCGCTCATCTGATCGACAAACAGGCGATTATCAATCTGGTCGAGCACGGATTGGCGGTACCGGCCGTCTCTGACATGTCGCCCGAGAACAAGCTCTTCTACAACCCAAATCTGAAAGATTACGACTACGATCCACGCCTGGCAGCCCAGATTCTCGAGGGCGCGGGCTATCACATGGACAACGGACGCCGCGTCGATCCGAAGGGCCATCCGATCGAGTTCAACCTGATGACGGGCACGGGTTCGCCCGAGTCCGACCAGATGTGCGCGATCTTCAAGCAGGACCTTGAGAACGAGGGTATCAAGGTGAATTATCAGCCGCTCGAATTCACCACACTGGTGGAGAAAGTCGAGGGCTCCTTCGATTGGGATTGTGTCCTGATGGGCCTCACCGGAAGCATCGATCCCAACGACGGCTCCAACTTCTATCGCTCGTCCGGCAATCTCCACCTCTGGAATCCCAACCAGCCTACGCCCGCCACGCCGTGGGAGGCTGAAATCGATAACCTCATGGATGAAGGCGCATCTGAAATGGATCAAAGCAAGCGGGTTCCATACTACTGGCGCATTCAGCAGATCCTGCACGACCAGCTCGCGGTCATTCAGACTGTGCGTTCAAAGGATTATCTGACGTGGACCGATTCGCTGGAGAACTTCCAGCAAACAGTTTGGGGTGCGTACAAGCCGGAATGGATCGAGTTCAAACAGAATTAGCTGCGCGCGCATGAGGCGCATGACGCGATGACGCGATTTCTCGTTCGCCGATTAATTAACATGATCCCGCTGATTATCGGGATCACCTTCATCTCGTTCGTCGCGATGTCGCTGGTACCGGGCAATTTCCTGTCGGCGCTCAAGCTGAATCCGAAGATTTCGCCCGAGGTCATTCGCCAGATGGAGGCGCAGTTCGGCCTCGATCAGCCTTTCATCGTTCGCTATCTGCGCTGGCTCTGGGGCGTCATCCACCTGAACCTCGGCTATTCGATGCAGTTCCGCGTGAGCGTGACGAGTCTGATCACGGCGCGCGCCTTCAACACGATTATTCTCGCGGTGGCGAGCATGATCTTCTCGTGGATGCTCGCGATCCCGATCGGCATAGTCGTCGCCGTGCGACAGAATTCTATCTGGGATCGATTGCTGTCATTTCTTGCTTTCCTCGGGATGTCGGTGCCGAACTTTTTTCTCGCTTTCTTGATGGTTTACTTTGCGATGCACCTCGGCAAAGACTGGCTGCCGCCCGGAGGGACGTTTTCGGTCGATTACTCGTCGCTGACTTTCTGGAATCAGATCGCCGATCGCATCAACCATCTTATCCTGCCGGTGTTCGTGCTCGGCGTGTCCGGGATGGCCGGCCTGATGCGCCTGATGCGCTCGCAGATCCTCGAAATCAAGAACTCCGAATTTGTGCGCACCGCGCGCGCCAAGGGTCTCTCCGAACGAATCGTGATCTACAAGCACGTGCTGCGCAACGCTCTCAACCCGTTTGTAACGATGGCCGGTTACTCGCTCGGCGACCTGCTCGGCGGCGCAGCCCTCGTCGAAGCCGTGATGAACCTGCAGGGACTGGGGCTGCTGCTGCTCAACGCCGTGAGGTCGCTCGACATCTACCTGGTGATGGGCTCGGTGCTGATCGGCACGGTGTTGTTGTTGATCGGCAACCTGCTGGCCGATATCGCGCTCGTCGCCGTCGACCCGCGAGTCGATTTTTCATCGGTGGCGGCGGAATGAACGTACCTGCTCTCGTCAATCCAGAGCTGCAAGTCGCTGCAGTTCCGGTTGCCGCGCAGGGCGGGCTCGCGCGCGAATGGCGGCTCGCGTCGCGCACGGTGCGAGCGTCTGCGATTTGCCTGATTATCTTATATTTCTTCGCCGCCGCCTCGCCGTTCTTCGCGTCTTACGATCCGATTTATCAAAACCGCAGGATGCCCGATTGTCCTCCCATGCGCCTTCATCTGAACGCGCCCTCGGACTGGTCGCGCGGATTGCTCTGGACGTATCCGCTCACGATGGCTGACCCGGAGGAGCGAAGCTTCGTCGCGGATACCAGCCGCAAAATTTACATCCACTTCCTTTCCGGCGGACATCTGTTCACCACCGATTCGGAGACGGAGCCGTTTTACCTGCTCGGCAGCGACGCGCTGGGGCGCGATCTCTACTCACGCATCGTTTATGGCGCGCGCGTGAGCATGTGCGTCGGCCTCGTCGGCGTGTTGATAACGTTCTCGCTCGGAATCATCGTGGGCTCGCTCTCGGGCTACGTCGGCGGTCTCACCGACAACCTGATCATGCGCTGGTCGGAAATCGAGATGTCGCTGCCCTCGTTCTATTTCCTGCTGGCTCTCGCCGCCGTTATCCCGCCGGGAATCAGCGCCGCGGAGCGCTTTCTCCTGATTGTCGCGATCATGAGCTTCATAGGTTGGGCTGGCCTCGCGCGCGTGATACGCGGCATGGCGGCTTCCGTGCGCTCGCATCCGTATGTCGAGGCGGCGCGCACGCTCGGTGCCTCACGCTGGCGCATCATCACGAAGCACGTCATCCCGTCGGTGATTGGCTACGCGATCGTCGCTGCCACCTTGTCGATCCCGGGCTTTATCCTGGGCGAGAGCGCGCTCTCGCTGCTCGGACTCGGAATTCAGGAGCCGACGCCGAGCTGGGGCAACCTTCTGAGTCAGGCCATGGATCCGCAAAATCTCGCGCGCTACCCGTGGATCCTGATTCCGGGCATCTTCATTTTTCTCACCGTGATGTCTTTCAATTTCCTCGGCGATTATCTGCGCGATCGCTTCGATCCGTCCAGCGTCCGGTGATGCGTATCGTGTGCGCTCCAATGTCGATGCTAGGTTGATTTGCGAGTGCAACCGATCCTCGAAGTCAAATCGCTTCGCACCTCGTTCTTCACCGAGGCGGGCGAGGTGCGTGCGGTCGATGGCGTCGGCTTCAAGGTCTTTCCCGGCAAGCTGATGGGCATCGTGGGCGAGTCGGGTTCGGGCAAAACCGCGAGCGTGCTCTCGATCATGCGGCTCTTGCCGGAGTCGGCGCGAATCGTCGGCGGCGAAGTGATTTTCGAGGGCCGCGACCTGACGAAGATCACCGAGTCCGAGATGCGCGAGATTCGCGGCGCGCGGATCGCGATGATCTTCCAGGAACCGATGACCTCGCTGAATCCCGTTTTCACAATCGGCAGCCAGGTCGGCGAGGCGATCCGCTTGCATCAGCACACTTCGCGCGCCGCGACGCGCGATCGCACGATAGAGGCGCTCCGCATGGTTGGGATCGCCGACCCCGAGCGCCGCATCAAGGATTATCCGCATCAACTTTCAGGCGGGATGCGGCAACGCGTGATGATCGCGATGGCCTTGTCGTGCAATCCGAAACTGCTCATCGCCGACGAGCCGACCACCGCGCTCGACGTGACGATCCAGGCGCAGATTCTTGACCTCATCCGCGAGTTGCAGTCGCGGCTCGGCCTCGCGGTGATTCTCGTCACGCACGACCTCGGCATCGTCGCCGAGTACGCCGACGACGTGACGATTCTCTACGCCGCGCGCGTGATGGAGCAGGCGCCGTCAGCCGAACTGTTCCGTAATCCGCTCAACCCGTACACGCGCGGTCTGCTCGAATCGATTCCCGGCATGGATGGCAAGCATCAGACGCGGCTGCGCGCGATTCCCGGCACGATTCCGAGCGCAATCAGACCGCCGCCCGGATGCCGCTTCAATCCGCGCTGTCCGCTCGCAATCGAAAAGTGCGCCGCCGGCGAGCCGCCGCTCGAACAGAAAGGGCCCGACCATTATGTCGCCTGCATCCGGGCCTGATATCAGCAGATCCGCTCCAGGAGCCATTGCTGCTGCATTGGCTGGCACACTGGTACGGACCGAAAATCTCACCAAGGAATTTCCCGCCGGACAGGCGTCGCTCTTCGGCCCGAAGCTCACGGTCAAGGCTGTCGCCGGCGTCAACCTCGAAATCGCGGCGGGCGAAACGCTGGGGTTGGTCGGAGAATCCGGCTCGGGCAAATCCACCCTCGGCCGGTTGATACTGAAGTTGCTCGAGCCGACCGCGGGCTGCGTGATCTTCGACGGCCGCGATCTCGCGAGCCTAAGCCGCGCCGAGCTTCGCGCGCTCCGGCGCGAGATGCAGCTCGTTTTCCAGGACCCGTACGCGTCGCTGAATCCGCGGATGCGCGTACGATCGATCGTCGGCGAAGGAATCGAGATTCATAAGTTGGCGCGCGGCCGCGAAAAAGAGGCGCGCGTCGTTGAATTGCTCAAGCTCGTCGGGATGGGACCCGACGCCATGGATCGCTATCCGCACGAATTCTCCGGCGGCCAGCGCCAGCGTATCGGCATCGCGCGCGCGCTCGCGGTGAATCCGCGCTTCATCGTGCTCGATGAGCCGGTCTCGGCGCTCGACGTGTCGATCCAGGCGCAAATCATCAACCTGCTGCAGGATCTGCAGGAGCGGCTCAACCTGACTTACCTCTTCATCGCGCACGACCTGCGCGTCGTTGAGCATATCAGCCGCCGCGTCGCGATCTTGTATCTAGGCAAGATCGTCGAGCTCGCGAGCCGCGAAGATATCTACGCCAACCCACGCCATCCGTACACGCGCGCACTGCTGTCGGCGATTCCGACGGTGGATGCTGCTCAGCGGCCCGAGCGAGTCAAGCTGCCGGGCGAGATGCCAAGTCCTCTAGATCCGCCGCCCGGCTGCGCCTTCCATCCACGATGCCCTTATGCGAAAGATGTGTGCAGAAAGGTCGAGCCCGGGCTCGAGACCGGCCATGGCGGCCATGCCGTGGCGTGTCACGTCTTTCCCGCGCAGTAGCTGCGAAATGGCTTAGACCGCGAAGCTCGCCAGACGGCAGGAATCTCAAACGGACGGCGAATTCAAATCACAGTCCGCGCTACCGCACGACGCAGGCAATGCGTGGATCGAGGAGCGCACCCGAGTAGCGGTCGGCCGCAACGTCAACGTCTCAGGCAAGCTCATCTTTCATGAGCCGGTGCGGATCGAAGGACGGTTCCGCGGCGAGGTGCGGTCTGCCGAACTCGTCGTGATTGCCGAGGAAGCCCTGATCGAAGGGAAAGTGCATGCGCCGCGCCTGCTCGTGATGGGCGAACTGCGCGGCGACGTGGTCGGATGCGAACGCGCGGTTATCGGTCCGCGCGCGCGAGTCTACGGCAATATCGCGTCGCGCAGTCTTACGATTTCGGAAGGCGCCTGGATTGAAGGCCACATTCAAATGTCGAATGTGGTGGTCGCCAGTTAGTTCAGCCCGCAGTATCGAGCCGCGCCGCCTTGCCCGAACGATTTCTCAGGTAGTAGAGGCGCGCGCGCCGCACCTTGCTCTTCGTCAAGACCTGGATTTTGTCGATGCGCTGTGAGTGCAAGGGGAAGATTCGCTCGACGCCGACGCCGTAGGACACCTTGCGCACCGTGAACATCGTGCGGCTCGAGCCGCGATTGATCTTGATCACGGTACCTTCGAAAACTTGGATACGTTCCTTGTCGCCTTCGACGACCTTGACGTGCACGCGCACGCCGTCGCCGACGCGAAATTCGGGCAGGTCCTTGCGCAGCGCCCGCTCTTCGAGCTTCTGAATTACGGTATTCATGGGAGTTCGAGACCTCAGGGTCGAGCCGGAAAATCTACCGCAATACCCGCGATGACTCAACAATCGCGCCGCAAGGCTCGCCGCGGACTAACTTTGCTCGGCATTGCTAAGGCTCGCGTAGCGTTGTGTTTCAGTGGCCGCGGAGGCGATCGAGGATGATTCCGGCTGCCGCGCGCACTGAAAGATGATTGTAGTCGCTCGGACCGAGAACCGGCGCGAGGCGGATATCCGCGCGCTCCGCAACCGCTGGCGCAAGGCCGAAGCCGGTGCCGATCAGCAGCATCGCGGGCGGCGCGTCGGGCGCTTCCATCCTCGAGCGCAGATCCGGATAGCTGGTGCCGCGCGTGGTGCGCGCCGAGGTGTGGACAAGTAGCGGACGAGCGCCAGACGCGTGCTCGGCCTCAGCAACCGCAGCGTCGAGGTCCGAGACGATTCGCACCCGCTCGAGCGCCGCGCGCCGGCGCGAATCGTGCGCGCGGCCGAAGTCGAACTTCCAGTGATCGACCACGCTCGCGGCGAAGTTCCGCTGCTCCTCGACCGGATGCACGATGAATAGCGTGCACAGCTCGTAAGTTCGCGCCGCGCGCGCGAGGTCGTGGATATCGAGACTCGTGATCGCCGAGGTTACGATCGCGCCGTTGCGATCAAGCACCGGATGATGAATCAGCGCGATGTAGAGATCGGCCACGGTCAGGATTTCCGGCGATTTTGGAGATCTGGCCGCCGCCGCGATGTACGAAGGCGCGCCTGCTCCTCGCGCCATGCGCGTATTTTGGCGTGATCGCCGCTCAGCAGGATGTCAGGCACGCGCGCGCCGCGAAACTCCTCGGGCCGCGTGTATTGAGGATACTCGAGTGTGGCGCCGTCCGCGAAGGACTCCTCCGCCAGCGACTCCGGGTTGCCAAGCACGCCGGGAACCAGCCGCCCTACAGCTTCAATCACGACCATCGTGGGCAGCTCGCCGCCGCTCAACACGTAGTCGCCAATTGATATCTCTTGATCAACCATCGAGCGCACCCGCTCGTCGATCCCCTCGTAGCGTCCCGCGATCAGCATCAACCCCGGCCGCTCTGAGAGCCGCCGTGCGAGCGCCTGGTCGAAGACTTCGCCCTGCGGTGTCATGAGGATTTTCCAGAGCCCCGGCCGTTCCGCTTCGACCGCGTCGATCGCCGCCGCGATCGGCTCCGGCCGCATCACCATCCCGCTGCCGCCTCCGTACGGCGTGTCGTCCACCTGCCGGTAATTGCCGAGTCCGAACTGCCTGAGCGCGTGTGTCCGCACTTTCAGAATCCCCGCCTCGATCGCGCGGCCAATCATGCCGGCGCGAAGCGGCGGCTCAAACATCTCGGGGAACAGCGTGATGACGTGAAATTCCATGATTGGCGGCTATGCGCCTCAAATTTATCCGCGAAGCGCGTGGCTCGAAAGTGCCCGCTCAGTTCAGTCGAGCAGGCCAGGCACGGCCGTGATCGTCATGCGGCGCGCGTCGAGATCGATTGCTTTCACTACATCGGCGATGACCGGCACGAGCACTTCGCGGCCTCCCCCGCGAACGATCCAGACGTCGTTGGCCCCGGTGGCGAACACCTCCTCGATCGTGCCGAGCACGCTGCCATCGTCGAGCGCGACCTTAAATCCTATGATTTGGGAGAAGTAGAACTCGTTGGGCGCGGGCGGCGGCAGGTCCGCTTCCGCGACCCTCACGATCGCGCCCTTCAGCGCCTCCGCCGCGTTGGCATCGCGGACTCCTTCGAGCTCGAGGCGGCGCACGCCTTTGCCGCCATCCGCGATCCGCGAGACTTTGTACTCGCTCAGCTCACCGCGAATTTCGACGGCGATCCGGCTGTCCTTAGTGATCGTGGTTGAGTCTGGATTGTCGGGCCGAAAGCGCAGCGCGCCCTTGAGCCCGTGAATGCCGACTATACGGCCGATGCGAACCATCGCGCCTCGGCGGCGAGGCGCAAAGCCGCGCTCGAATCGTCGCGTCTTTGCATCGCACCCGTGATTGTCACGCGGGCTACTTTTCCTCGATGATTTCCAGGACCACTTTGCGATTCGTTCGCGACGCGACCGCGTTGAGGATCGTGCGAATTGACTTGGCGGTGCGGCCCTGCTTGCCGATGACGCGTCCGAGGTCTTCCTTCGCCACCCGCAGTTCGAGGACCGAGGCGGTCTCGCCCTGTGTCTCCTTCACGTCCACCGCGTCAGGATTATTCACCAGCTGTTGTGCGAGGAACTGAACGAGATCCTTCATGGTTGGCTCCGTTGCGGCGATTTATGTCATGCGGAGGCCGATGCGCTCGAGGCTTGCTTAATGAGCTTCCTTACGGTGTCGCTGGGCCGCGCGCCAGCTTTGATCCAGCGGTCGGCGTTGTCCTTTTGAATCGTCACTTTCGGTGGGTCAAACGACGGATCGTAAGTACCCACCTGCTCGACGAAGCGGCCGTCACGCGGTGAGCGCGAATCCGCCACGACGATTCTGTAGTACGGTTTCTTGCGGCTGCCATGGCGCCGCAAGCGAATCACAAGTCCCATGCAGTTCTCCTCCTGCTATCCTAGCTCCCGAGACCGAGACCGCGCATCATCATTCTTCCGGCACCCAGCTTGGTGATCTTCTTCATGACTTTGCGGGTCTGATCGAATTGTTTCAGAAAACGGTTGACGTCCTGGACAGATGTGCCGCTGCCGCTCGCGATTCGGGCGCGGCGTTTGCCGTTGATAATCAGGTGATTCTCGCGCTCCTGAATCGTCATCGAGCTTATAATCGCCTGGATGCGTTTCAGCTCGAGATTCGCGTTCTCGCTGTCAGCCTGCGCGGCGAGCTTCTTGAGCCCGGGAATCATGCCGATCACGTCACCGATCGAGCCCATCTTCTTGAGCGCTTTAATCTGCTCGGCGAAGTCAGTGATGGTGAATTCATTCTTCTTGAACTTGCGCTCGAGTTCCTTGGCCTTGGCCTGATCGAAATTCTGCTGGGTCTTTTCGATCAGCGTGAGCACGTCGCCCATCCCGAGCACACGTTGCGCGAGCCGATCGGGATAGAAAATCTCGAAACCGTCGAGTTTCTCCGCCGTACCGGCGAAGAGTATCGGCGCGCCCGTCACGGTGCGCACCGAGAGCGCCGCGCCGCCGCGCGCGTCGGAGTCGAGCTTGGTCAGGATCACGCCCGAAATTCCGAGCCGCTCATGGAATCCCGCCGCGACGTTGGCGGCCTCCTGGCCTGTCATCGCGTCCGCGACGAACAAGATGTGATGAGGATTGATCGCGGCCTTGAGGCGCGACAACTCATCCATCAGCTCTTCATCGATCTGGAGACGGCCAGCAGTATCTATCAGCACCGCGTCGTGGCCGCCGGCCTCGGCACGGGCAAGCGCACGCGTCGCAATCTCGATTGGATCCTCGCCCTCGTGGCTGTCGAGCACCGGCACGCCGATCTGCGCGCCGAGCACGCGAAGCTGTTCCATTGCCGCGGGGCGGTAAACGTCCGTCGAGGCGAGAATCGGATGACGCTTGCGCTCCAGCTTGAGCCATCGCGCGAGCTTGGCGACCGAGCTCGTTTTGCCTGCGCCTTGTAAGCCGACCACGACGATTTTGACCGGGGGCTTGACCTTGAGGTCGAGCTCGCGCGCCTGCCCGCCCATCGCCTGGGCGAGTTCGGTATAAACAAACTTAACGAGGTGCTGCTCGGGGGTCAGCGAACGCAGCACCTCCTGCCCGAGCGCCTTGTTCTTTACATGGTCAATGAAGTCGCGGACGACCTTGATATTGACGTCGGCTTCGAGCAGCGCGAGCCGGACCTCGCGCAGCGCTTCCTCGATGTTGCGCTCAGAGATGCGTCCCTGGCCCTTGAGCTTGCGGAAGACGCCTTCGAGGCGATCGCTGAGCGTATCAAACATAAACAGAACCCGGTCGTTTCAGGATGAGGAAGTCCGCTCCAGCTGCGTGTGGTTGCAAAACAAGTCTAGCAAACCCAAAAGGCTAGGACACAGGGAACAGACTGTCAATGCAACCCTTTGGAATGACGTATCGCACGCGGTAGTGGTTGCAAAAAAGATTTTACGTTCCTACGTGCAAATGCGCGAGAATTGGAGCGCTATCGTGCAGCAGTATTCGCGACAGAGCGAATAGGAGTCCGAAAAATGCACCGAAGATTCCACCGTTGACGCGGATCCAGTCCAGATGAGTCCGCGTCTTCGATTCGATTTGGAAGCGGATCTGGTCATCCGAGAGCCGCTCCAGGTTGTCCCGAACCATCTGCGAGATTTGGCCGCGGCTCGATTGCACGGCCCGCTCGACGATCAAATCGATCACGCGGCTCGCCAGCTGATGCGCATAGCTGTCGGCATCGTGTAGCTGCACGCCGAATTCGTGGATTGCGTTTTCGAGTGTCCCGACCAGCTCGGGATCATTACGAAGCTCGGGAAGGCGCTTTCTCAGGTTCGCAGCGATCCGCGTGCTGAGCGATTCGGCGCCGAGCCGGTTCATCAGGCCGTAGATGCGGGTGAAAGTCTTCGGCAGAGCTTTCCGCAGGATAGATTCGAGCCGCGCACGCTGCTCGGGAGATTCAAGATACTCAACCGCGCGATCGAGAATCCGCTCGAGGCCAGCCTGCCCAAGAATGTCGTCGAGCTTCACTTCCTCGAGATACGTTCCGAGCCGATCGACGAGCTTCATCGCGGCGAGCCGCTCGCCTATCATCTGTGGCGTGAGCCATTCGTTTTCGATGGTATTCGCGATTCCATCGACCAGCTTCAAGCGGTTCCGCGGCAACACGCCCGAATTAGGCAGATACCATCGCTTCTCGAAAATCATCTTGAGCGCGATGTAATCGCATAACCCGCCAATCAGCGCCGCCTCGGCTATTTGGACCGCCACCTCGGCGGAGCGCTGGAAACTGGTGAAAATCAGCGCCGCGCCGGCCGCCAAATAGATCACGAACGAAAGCGCCAGCGTGAATCCGCCCTTGTGTGCGACGATGAATCCGCCAGGGTCGAAACCGCCGTTTTGTGCGGAGATTTGCCGTTCGCTGACTCTGGATGTCGAAGCCTCTCGAGCCTGGGTTCCGTTCATAATCTTCGCGGGCCCGGATTCGCCCTAAATTCAGGATACACTGCCCCGATCGCGAGATAACTGCCGCTGGAAACATGCAGGCAGCCTCGCTAAAAAGCGGATGCTTGCCGGGGTGAAGTTTCGTAGAATTGAACTCTAATGCGCTGGACTACTGCTAAAATCCGACAGTCATTCCTCGATTTCTTCAAGGAACGTGGACACACAATCGTCCCATCAGCCTCGCTCGTGCCGAAGGGCGACCCGACTCTCCTCTTCACCAACGCCGGGATGGTGCAGTTCAAGGACTATTTCCTGGGCGTGCGTACTCCGCCGAGCGCGCGCGTCGTGGACTGCCAGAAATGCCTCCGTATCTCGGGCAAGCACAACGATCTCGAGGCCGTCGGCCGCGACACTTACCATCACACGTTTTTCGAGATGCTCGGCAACTGGTCGTTCGGCGACTGCTACAAGGAAGAAGCGATTCGCTGGCACTGGGACCTGATCACCAAGGTCTGGCAGATTGATCCCAAGCTGCTCTGGGCCTCGATTTACAAGGACGATGACGAAGCCGAGGCGGGTTGGAAGAAGATCGAAGACCTGCTGCCGGGCCGTATCCTGCGCTTCGGCGACAAGGAAAATTTCTGGGAAATGGGCGAGACCGGCCCGTGCGGTCCGTGCTCGGAGATTCATATCGATCGCGGCGCCCCAGCCTGCGACGGCGAACCGCATCGCGGCACGCCCTGCGCGGTGAATGTTGACGGATGCGCACGCTTTATCGAGCTCGGCAACCTGGTCTTCATCCAGTACAACCGCGACGCGTCGGGCGCGCTCACTCCGCTGCCCAAGAAACACGTCGATACCGGTTCGGGCCTCGAGCGAATCGCGTCGGTGATGCAGAGCATCGAGGCCGGCAAGCTGCTCGGCAACTACGACATCGACCTCTTCCAGACCATCATCAAGAAAATCGAGCAGGCGGTGCGGAAGTTCGGCGGCGAGATTCGCTACGGGCATGACGAGCAGACGGACGTTTCGTTCCGCGCGATCGCCGATCACGCGCGCACGATGACGTTTCTGATCGCCGAGGGAATCACGCCCGGCAACACCGATCGCGAGTACGTGCTGCGCCGAATCATTCGCCGCGCTGCGCGCCACGGCCGCTACCTCGGCATCCATCAGCCTTTTCTCGCGATCGCGCACGAAGGCGTGGTCGAAGCGATGGGCGCGGCGTATCCAGAGATCGTCTCCGGCAGCAAGCAGATCGCCGAGACGATCACGCAGGAAGAATCGCGCTTCGGCGAAACGCTCGATCGCGGCCTCGAGCTGATCGATGCCGAGCTCAAGCGCATCAAGGAGAAGCGCGGTCACACGCTCGCCGGCGACGTCGCATTCAAGCTCTACGACACGTACGGCTTTCCGCTTGACCTCACCGAGGACGTCGTGCGGAGCCACGGCGTCGATGTGGACACCGCCGGCTTCGACCAGCTGATGGAAGAGCAGCGCGAGCGTGGTCGCGCCGCGCGGAAGGACGAAGCCGCCGCACCGGAGTTGATTCTCGGCAGAGGAACGGCGTCGCGCTTCATCGGGCATCATAGGTACGAAGCCGAATCGGAAATTCTCGCCGCCAGCGGTCCGAACGGCGAGGGAATCGCACTGGTGGTCGCGGAGACGCCCTTCTACCCCGAGGGCGGCGGGCAGGTGGGAGATCGCGGCGTAATCGAAACCGAGTCAGGCGCGCTCGCAGAGATCACCGACACGCGCAAGTCGGAAGGCTCGATCGTTCATCTCGGCCGCCTGCTCCGCGGCGAGCGCGGCGATTTCGCGACCGGCGTGCACGTCAAACTTAAGGTCGACCGGATTCGGCGCGACGCATCGATGCTGAATCATTCGGCCACGCACATCCTGCACTACGCGCTGCGCGACGTGCTCGGCACGCATGCGCATCAGGCGGGCTCGCTTGTTACACCTGTTCGGCTCCGCTTCGACTTCAGCAACCAAGGAGCGGTGGGCGCCGACGCGCTTGGGACAATCGAAGAGGAAATCAACGCGCGTATCCGCGAAAACGCCGAAGTTACGACCGAGGAGATGAAGTACGACGAGGCAATAAAAGCGGGCGCACTCGCATTCTTCGGTGACAAGTACGGTGACGTGGTTCGCGTCGTGAGGATGGGTGATTTCTCGGTCGAGCTGTGCGGCGGCACGCACGTGAATCGCACGGGAGATGTGGGATTCTTCAAGCTTGAATCCGAATCGGGAGTCGCCGCCGGGGTGCGCCGAATTGAGGCGGTGACAGGGCAGGGCGCGCTCGAAGCGGTGCGAAGCCAGCAGAGGATTCTCGATGAAATCGCTCGCGGCCTCGGCGCCAAGGACTCCGCTGCGGTCGAGCGGCTCGAGAAGCTGCTCGCGCGCGAGAAGGAACTCGAGAAGAAACTCCGCGACCTCGAGCGCAAGCTCGCCGGCGGCGCGGGCGCTTCAGGAACGGGCGAGAATGTTCGTGACGCCGCGGGCGTCAAGGTCGTCACGCAAAAACTCGACGGCGTCGAGGCGCGCACGCTTCGCGAGATCGCCGATCGGCTCCGCCAGAGGCATGGCTCTGTCGTAGTCGCTCTGGGCTCCGATCTCGGAGAAGGCAAGGTCGCGCTGCTGGTTGCGGTAACGCCTGATCTAACCTCGCGCGTGAAGGCGGGCGACATCGTGAAGCAGATCGCGCCGATCGTCGGCGGCACCGGCGGCGGGCGCCCCGACATGGCGCAGGCCGGCGGCCGCGACGCCGCGAAGCTCGACGAGGCTCTCACCAAGGTGGCAGAGCTGATCAAGTAGCTCGCGATCAACGTCGCGCCTGATCGGCGCGCCCCTTCCCGATGCGGGAAGGGGTTGGGGGTTAGGTCGTTCTTCGATTCTGAATAGCCGGTCACAGAATCCACCCTAACCCTCTCTCCCATCCCCCAGGGGCAGGGGAAGTTTGACGCATCCTTGCTGGTGGGGATTTTCGCGGGTTTAATAGCTCTCAGCGGAAGGCCGGAATCACCTTGGATGCGAACAGCTCCAGATGCTCCTCAGCCCACCGCGGAGGCAATCCAGGTGGTAGCGTCCACGAATAGAAATGGGTGATAGGCACGTTGCTCGCGAGGTCCCGAATCACTCTTATAGCGCCATCGGGATCGACCACCTGGAGAAGCCCGCTCTTGCGCAGCTGCTCGCGATCGCCGAGATGCTCCGACAGGGGAGCGAGTCCTGCCGCAGACAGCCATTTCGAATAGTTGTTCGCCTGGTAGATGACATGGTCAGCGGCTTCGGTGAAGGTCTTTTCGGGATCGTTTGATACGATCAGGTACCACACGGCACTTGCGAATCGGATGTTGTCGGTGGGCCGATTCTGCTTCTTCAATTCTGCGACGTACTGCTCGTATACCTCGCGGGTCGCGCCCGGCACCGTGAACCCGTCGCCGTAGCGGGCAGCGCGGCGCAGAGCAGGCGGAGTGAAACCGCCTAGCCAGATAGGTGGACGCGGTTTCTGAATTGGTTCTGGAGTTAGCTTGATGTTCGTGAAACTGAAGAAATCGCTCTTGTGGGTAACAGTCTCGCCACCTAGAAGACGCCGGATGATTTCAAGCGATTGATTTGTTCGCCCTCCTCGCTCCTTGAAGGGAACGCCGAAGCCGTCGAACTCTTCATGTTTGAAACCTGCGCCGACGCCCAGCTCGAGGCGGCCGCCGGAAATCACATCCACTACCGCGATATCCTCGGCCAGGCGTACTGGATTGTGAAAGGGCATGAGTAGCACGCCGGACGCGATGCGGATCCGTTTGGTGCGAGCTGCGATAGCAGCCGCCACCGGCAGAATGGACGGCAGGTATCCATCCTCGATGAAGTGGTGCTCCGAGAGCCAGACGTCATCGAATCCATGATTCTCGCCCCACGCGATCTGATCGAGCGTCTCGGCGTAGAGGAGATCAAAGGGCCGGCGCCACTGAGTAGGGTTGCGGAAGTCGTACCAAAGACCAAAACGTATTTTTTTCATCTCAATGATTCCTGTTGTTTTGGTATTCAACTGAGCGCAGCGACGTTCTACACAACTCTTCTAAACTCGTCTCCAGCAGATCGACTCTCGGGTGACGTCGTGGCCGATGTGTGAGCTTCCTGATGTCGGGTCAGCGAGAGCCTCTGCAAATCCTGTTTCAGCAGGTAGAAGCATATGGCGAGGAGCGCGAAGTCTTTCATCAGGAAAGCGACTCGCTCCGTCATAGCGGGAAAGCCGCCAGCCGAAGCCGCCCAGCCGTCCGGCATAAATGGGATGATCGTTGTGGTGCAGGTGAACGACGCAATTCCGCCAAGCGCACCGAGGACTCCCGCCGTCTTATTCCAGAATCCTCTGAATATCAGTGCGCCGAAGACCCATTCTGAGACTCCCAGGAACCAACAGGCGCCTCTGACTGCGAAAACCGGATACATCCAGAAGATGAGCGGCCCATTACTGATGTACGGAATGAGCGCCTGCGCCTCGTACCGGAACCACTTCTGATATCCGAAGAAGAGGAATATCAGGACCATCGAGGCTCGAATGATGTGATAGTCGATCTCGCTTTGAATGATCCCTAATCTGTCGAACAATTTGATGAGATAGTTCACTGCTCCCTCCTTATCGGTCTGAGGCCTCGTTCGATTCGTGATGCGGAAAGTCGATGGGCATGCGAGCTATGTGGCTCATGTAGTTCTCGAAGATGTTCAGCGCGACGTTGGCGACGGTCTCGACAATCTCGCCGTCGCTCAGGCCTCCGGCACGTGCCTGTGCGAGGTCCGCGTCGGACAGTTCGCCACGCTGAACGACGATGCTGCGTGCGAGTTTGAGGATGGCATCGGTCCTAGCATCGGACGCTCTTGCGCGAATGGCGTCGTCGATCTCGACTCGACTCAGGCCGATTTTCGTTGCAATACCCGTGTGAGCGCTCAGGCAATAAGCGCAAAGGTTGCTCTCGGCTATCGTGAGCGCGAGTTGCTCGCGAGTCTTCTCGTCGAGGGCTCCACCAGCGAGCGCCGAACTCAGAGCCATCAGCCCTTCAAGCGCCGCCGGTGCATTCGCAAGAACGCGGAACAAGTTCGGAACCATCACGAATTTCCCTCTAATCTCAGCGAAGAGGCGCCCGATCACGCCAGTTGTGCGGGCAGGATCAACCAGCTGGACCCGATTCTGGCCTCTGGACTCACTCATCGGCCCGCTCCGCGCCAAGTGCTCCAGATGTAAGTCAGCTTTCGTGCCAAGCGACGTTCCTTAAAAAAGCTCATCTCCATAACGTTTCTTGGGGTTGTTGACGAAAGCGCGGGCTCCGAAGAATCGTAAACTTACGATTCCTCGTGAGATCTGCTTTGCGGGTTGCCCGAACTGGGGAAAAGGAAGAATATTCGAAACGAAATTTGACAATGAGAGAGCGCCAGTAGGGCTGGTAAGCGTTCACGCTCGACGACCGCCCTGGCGAGTGGGTTTGTGACTACTCGGGCGTCAGTGCCATGGGAACCGAGCTCCCCGAGAACGAAGCTGAGCGCTTGAAGGCGCTACGGCGCTACGAAATCCTCGACACACCGCCGGAACCTGCCTTCGACCGCATTGCTGAGATGGCGGTGAACTTCTTTCGCGTGCCAATGGCGGGCATCAGTCTGGTCGACGAGAACCGCGTCTGGTTCAAGTCGCGCATCGGCATAGACGTCGATCAAACTGCACGCGACGCAGGGCTATGTTCCACGGCGATGCTGTCGCAAGGCGTCTACCACCTGAGCGACGCGGTTCATGATCCGCGCGCGCTCGGCCACCCCTTCGTCGCAGATCATGGCATCCGCTTCTATGCCTCCGCTCCGCTGCGTAACAAAGACGGCTTCAGTCTTGGGACGGTGTGGGTTCTCGACCAGAAGCCACGCGAGCTTGCGTCGAGCGAGGAAGAAACGCTCGAGATGTTAGCGGCGCTCGCGATAAACCAACTCGAATTGCGTCTATATGCAGATAAGGTCGCGAGCCTTGAACGGGGTGAAAGAGCAGCCGGCGCACAACTGCGAGAGGTGAACCGGCGGCTCGCACAAAGCGACGAACAATTCCGCGACCTTTTTGAGGAGGCACCTATCGCCTACGTCCATCAGGCGACCGACACGCGCATTTTACGGGCCAATCGCACGGCCATGCAGATTCTCGGCGTCAAACCCGAGGACATAGGAGGGTTGCTCGGGAGTTCGTTTTTTCCTGACACGCCTGAAGCTCAACGCCGTCTGCGTGACACGTTCCCGGTGCTCGCCACGGGAACAGATGAAAAGGGCATCGTCCTCGAACTGCGGCGACGCAACGACGGCCGGCCGCTCTGGGTGCGATGGTGGTGCAGACCGGAGCCGACGGGAAAATATACGCGCAGCATGTTCATGGACATCACCGAGCAGGTCCTGATGGAACAGGAGAAGGCGCGCCTCGAAGATCAGAACGCCTACTTGCTGGACGAAATCCGAACCGAACAGAACTTTGGCGATATCATCGGCGGAAGCTCAGGCCTCAGGAAAATCATGCAGCAGGTTCAGCTCGTCGCGCCGACCGACGCCACGGTGCTGATCACCGGCGAGAGCGGGACCGGTAAGGAGCTCATCGCGCGCGCTATCCACGAGAAAAGTGCGCGACGCGAACGCGCGCTGGTCAAATTGAATTGCAGCGCGGTGCCGGAAGGACTCTTCGAGAGCGAGTTCTTCGGGCACGTAAAGGGGGCGTTCACAGGCGCACTCAAGGACAAGCCCGGCCGCTTTGAACTGGCTGATGGCGGCACCTTGTTCCTCGACGAAATCGGCGAAGTGCCGCTCGCGATGCAAACCAAGCTGCTCCGCGTGCTGCAAGAGCAGGAGCTCGAACGCGTCGGTGACACGCGCACGCGCAAGGTCAATGTGCGAGTTATCGCGGCCTCTAATCGGGACCTCAAGAGGGCAGTCGATGAGGGGCGCTTTCGCCAGGATTTGTTCTATCGGCTGAGCGTTTTTCCGATCGAGGTTCCGCCGCTTCGAGAGCGGCGCGAGGACATTCCCGCCCTTGTTGCGCATTTCGTCAGGCAAAGCGCACGCCGGATGAATCGCACCGAGCCGCAAATCAGCCGCGCATCACTGAATCAGCTCACTGCCTATCAATGGCCGGGCAATGTGCGCGAGCTGCAAAACCTGGTCGAGCGCGCCGTCATTTTGTGGCGGAAGGGCCCGCTGACTTTCGATCTCCCTGCATCGCCGCCGAAGCCAGTTAATCGAGAGCCAGCGAATGGCGGGCTCGTTACGCGCGACGTTTTGAAGCGCCAGGAGCGCGAGACAATCGTGGACGCGCTCAAACGGGCCAACGGAAAAGTGTCCGGGCCCGGCGGCGCGGCCGAGCTGCTCGGAATGAAGCCATCCACCTTGTCGTCGCGCATCTCCTCGTTGGGTATCAATCGCAGAACGCTCAGCTAAAACGATTCCTTTCCATACTCGCGCGGGGAATCGGCGTACGTTAGTCTTGACCGATACGGTCCGGTGTATCCGGAGGTCAGAGAAGGAGTGCGGCGCATCCGCGCCCATCCCCAGCAAGTGGCAGAGAGCGAATACAAGGCAACGCTTCAACTTCCGAAGACCGACTTCCCGATGAAGGCGAATCTGCCCAAGCGCGAGCCGGAGCTGCTCGCGCGATGGGAACAGATGAAGCTTTACGAGCGGATGCTCGAGGTGCGCAAGGAAGCGGACACCTGGATTCTTCATGACGGGCCGCCCTACGCCAACGGCCGCGTCCATCTCGGCACGGCGCTCAACAAGATTCTCAAGGATTTCGTGGTGCGCTCGCGCTCGATGCTCGGCTACCGGACTCCGTACGTTCCCGGATGGGACTGCCACGGGATGCCGATCGAGTACAAGGTCTCGCGTGAACTTGGCGACAAGGCCCGCACGATCTCGAAGGTCGAGCTGCGCCGCCTCTGCAAAGCCGAGGCCGAGAAGTGGATCGATCTGCAGCGCTCGGATTTTCGCCGCCTAGGCGCGATCGGCGACTGGTTCAATCCGTACCTCACGATGAAGCCCGAGTACGACGCGGCCGAAGTCGGAGTGCTGCGCAAGATGGTCCAGCTCGGCTATCTCTACCGCGGCCTGCGCCCCGTGTACTGGTGTTTCAGCGACCGCACTGCGCTTGCGGAAGCGGAAGTCGAGTACGAGGACCACACCTCGCCGTCCATCTATGTAAAGTTTCCAATCAACGCGAATGTGGGTGACGCTGCCGCCTTGGCGGAGAA
>JASHQJ010000503.1 GCA_030037595.1 Candidatus Binataceae bacterium | reverse complement strand
AGTGAACGATCCGCTTATCTTCTTCTGGTCCTGTTTAAGAATCAGGGTCGGGGTGCCATCGCCATCTACTTGCGATTCCGACGGACCCGACCATGTGCCGGCGACCAGCACGAATGGCGGCCCGGTCTTGGCGACCGGACGGGAGTCGGCATCTTGAGCGTGAACCGGCTCCGCACCAAAGATCAGCGCCGCGGTCGTTCGAAGCAGCCAAGGCTCGAACAAAGCTGGAGCGTAACGTCATGCCGATATCTGCCCCCGGAACATGCGGCAGAATTTCCGCCGGGCCGCCAGAAATACCTACACTTAGCCACCTAAGTTTTATTTGAGGACGATCGCCCGCACGAAAAGTTGCGTGCAGATAGATGCGATCAGCGCAGTCGCTTGTGCGTGGCGATCCACCAGATGTTGCCGAAGGCATCCTTCACGCCACCGACGCGATCGCCCCAAGTCATATCTTCAGCCTTGCGAACCAGCGTCGCGCCCGCTTTCAGAGCCTTCTTGAGCGCTGCGTCGGCGTCGGGAACGTAAACCCAAAGCGCGGCGGCCATCGAGCTATCGGAGAAAGTGCCCGAGCCGAAATCGACCATGGAATCGCCGATTTTGACTTCGTTGTGGCTGCCGCCGCTCGAGTCGACCTCGCTGCGATGGATAACCTCGGCGTCAAACACCTCAACCAGGAAATCAACCAGCTTGGGACTTCCGTAGAGATAGGGCGTGACCGCATGGTAGCCCGGCTGGATATAGTCTTTTGCCATGATCGATTCTCCTCAAGCGGAATGTATTGCGCGTGAAGCTAATTTTCTAAACGCGCGACAAGCTTGCGAAGTTACGAGCGGCTGTAGGGCTCGCCGAGCGCGCTCGGCGCCGCGGCCTGCCCGCCTACGGTCGCGAGCACAATCACGGTAAGCGCGTAGGGCAGCGCGAGGAAAAGTTGATATGGAATCGCAGTGCCCAACGCCTGCATCGCGAATTGCAGCGCCATTGCGCCGCCAAACAGGATCGCCGCCGCCGCCAGTCCCCACGAACTCCACCGGCCGAGAATCACTACCGAGAGCGCGACGAAGCCGCGCCCGGCCGAGATGTTCTCGACGAAAGTGTTCGCATAGGCAAGCGTGAGAAACGCGCCGGCGAGACCGGTCAGCGCACCCGACACGATCAGCGCTTCCCATCGCAACCGATAGACGTCAAGCCCGAGCGCATCCGCCGCGTCGGGCCGCTCTCCTGCGGCGCGAAGCCGAAGCCCGTAATGCGTGCGCGTCAGCACGTATGCAACCACTGGGACAAGCACGAAGCTGAAATACACGAGAGGATTGTGATTGAAGAGCGCATGGCCGAGGAGCGGTATATTCGCAAGCGGACCGAGCGGCAGTCGCGCGATCGGCTTCACCATGAAGGAACTGCCCGTTACGCCGAAGAACTTGCGGTAGAAAACTCCCGTGAGGCCAAGCGCGAGGATATCGAGCGCGGTGCCCGCCACCACCTGGTTGACCGCGAGGATCACCACCATCAGCGCAAAGATCGCGTTGATCGCGATTCCCGAACTGATTCCCGCGGCGAGCCCGAGTATTGTGCTGCCGCTGAAGTATGCCGCCGTAAGCGCGAAGAACGCGCCGCACAGCATCGCGCCTTCGATGCCGATATTGATAAGCCCGCTTTCCTCGACCAGAAGCTCGCCGAGCGCGGCCAGCAGGATGGGCGTCGCCATCGTGATAGTCGAGGTGAGGAACGCCTCAAACATCCGATGACAGCGCCGGCGCAGGCACCGGCTCCTTTTCACCACCGAGACGCACGACGATTCGCGACCACACAGGAGTATCGAAGGCGAGCAGGATCAGGATCACCATTCCTTCGATGACCTGCACCAGCACGGGCGACACTCCAACCGCGCGCTGCATCGCCTGCGAGCCGTTGTCGAGCGCGCCGAAAAGGAATGCCGCGGCGAGGACTCCGATCGGGTTAAGCCGCGCGACGAGCGCAACGGCGATCGCCTCGTAGCCCCATCCAGGTGAAAGCTTTTCATAGAGACGATGCGTTATCGCGGCGACCTGGACCGAGCCCGCAAGCCCGGCTAGCGCGCCGGAGAGCGCCATCACACGCACGGTCAGCGCCGCGATCGGCAGGCCGAAAAACGCGGCCGCGCGACGATTTCGGCCCATCGCGCGCAGCTCGAAGCCAAACGAGGTGCGGAACAGCAGGAGATGACATCCGATCGCGAGCACGGTGCCGAGCACGATGCCGAGGTTGAGACGGCTCGGCGGAAAATAGAATCCGAGATGCGCCGACGCGGCAATCGGCGTGCTCGTCGGATACGCACGCGTCAGTTCCATCAGCGGTCCGTGCACGCACCACGACAGAATCTGCACCGCGACGAAGTTCAGCATGATCGTGCTGATCACCTCGTTGACGTCGCGCCGCGCGCGGAGCCATCCGGCAAGTCCGCCCCAGAGCGCGCCGCCGACCGCACCCGCAGCGAGCACGATCGTAATCGCGATCGGGCGCGGCCATCCGCCAAGCAACGGACCGATCGCGCCGGCCAGAATTGCTCCAACCAGCAACTGGCCGTCGGCGCCGATATTCCAGAGCGCGGCTGAAAATGCCATCGAAATCGCGAGCCCGGTAAAAACAAGCGGCGTCGCCTTCACGATCGTATCGGTGAATGCGTACCAGCTGCCGAAGGCGCCCTCGCCGAGCGCGGCGAACACCGCGACCGGCGACGTGCCGAGCGCGATCAGCACGATCGAGATGAGCGCGACGGCGAGCGCGAGCGCGGCTGCGGGCTTGATCAGTGACGAAAGCACGGCCTCAGTTCCACGCCCCCGCCATCAGCCGGCCGAGCCGCTCGGGCGTGCGCTCGGCGGGCGCGGTCTCGCGAATCCGACCACCGCTGATCACGAAGAGCCGGCCGCATAACGCCAGTAGCTCGTCGAGATCGCTCGAGATCAGCAGCACGGCGCCGTCGGCCGCGGCGAAATCGACCAGCGCGCGATGCACATCGGCGGTGGCGGCGAGATCAAGGCCGCGGCAGATGTTGTGCGCGACGATTATCTTCGGTCCGGGCGCCATCGCGCGCCCGACCTCGAGACGCTGACGATTTCCACCCGAGAGTTCGGCGGCGAGCGCGTCGGGGCCCGGCGCGCGGATTTTGAATCGTGCGATCAGTTCGGCGCCGAGTTCTTTCGCCTTCTCAACATCTAGCCAACTTTGTTTGACGAATCGTTCACGCAAGCCACGTTCGAGCAAAAGATTTTCCCAGAGCGTCATGTCGAGCACGAGACCGTCATGGTCGCGATCCTGCGGAATTACGGCCATCTTCGAAATATCGTTGCCCGCGGCAAAACGAATCGATCCCGCGCTGGGCGTGCGAACGCGAGCAAGCAGCTCGACCAGCTCGGTCTGTCCGTTGCCGTCAACGCCGGCAAGTCCCGCAATCTCACCGCTTCGGAGTTCGAGGGTGAGGCTATCGACAACTGGCCGGCCATCTTCGATCAGCGTGAGCTTGTCGAGCGCGAGCACGGTCTCTCCAGGCTCTTGCGTTGATGCTTCGGCGGTATCCGCAATCGCAAGCTCGCCGATCATCAACTGCGCGAGTTCGGGCTCGCTGGTCGCCGGTGAAATCCCGTGCGCTACCACGCTGCCCTGGCGCAATACGGTGATTCGATCGGCGGCCGCGCGCGCCTCAGCGAGTTTGTGCGTGATCCAGACCACGATCCGGCCGTCGGCGCGAAGCCGCTGGAGCAACTCGAGAAATCCCGCCAGTTCCGAGGGCGCGAGCACGCTGGTCGGCTCGTCGAGAATCAGCACGAGCGGCTCGAAGCTGAGCGCGCGCAAAAGCTCGAGCCGCACGCGCTCGCTCACGGAACGCTGCTCGAGAATCGTGCCCGCGGGTGGAAGCTGAAAACCGAGCCGCGAAGCAAGCGCGGCAGCTTCAGTAGCGACTGTGCGGAGATCGTACTTACCGCCTCGACCGAATCCGCCGAGCGCGAGATTCTCCTCCCACGACATCCGCTCGAAGAGCATCGGGCTCTGATGGACCGCCGCGATTCCGGCCTTCAGCGCGTCATGCGGCGAGCCGGCATTGAGCGCGACGCCATCGAGCGTTACCTCGCCAAAGTCGGGACGCGTCGCGCCTGCGATTACGTTCATAAGGGTCGTCTTCCCGGCACCGTTCTCGCCGAGCAAGGCGTGGATCTCGCCCGCATGAGCATCGAAGTCGACGCCTTCGAGCGCGAGCGTGCGGCCGAATCTCTTTGTTATGGCGCGTGCTGAGAGCACCGCTACGCGGCGCTTTGCGGGCTTGCGGCCCCGTAGTGGCTGCGCACGTAGTCGAGCGCGGCCTCGCGCGTGGTCAACGCACCGTCGAGCTGCTGATCCTCGACGTCCTTAAGGATCGCCTTGAAGCGCGGGCCCGGCTTGAAGCCCATGCCGATCAGATCGTCGCCGCCCACCAGGCGCGGCGGACGAATCTCGGCCGTGGTCATCGAGCGGCGCCGTTCTTCACAGAAATTCCAGAAGCCCATGTACGAGCTCGACGCCATCGTGTCCATCAGCGTCACCTGCATCAACTCATCGAAGCCGTCCTCGGCGAGCATGCGCTTCAGTGTGGCGGGACGCATCCGCGGCGCCATGCAGAGCCGCAGATGATCGCGCACGAGGTAGGCGACACGTTCCTGGACGAAGCGCGAGCGCTTCAGCCGCGCCATGATTTCGGCGGCGATCACCGCGCCCTGGTCGGTATGACCATAGAAGGTGACCTTGTCGCCGGCGACGGCGCGCGTACGGGGCTTCGCGATATCGTGCAGCAGGATTCCGAACGCGACCGTTTCGGAGCATCCCGCCGGCAGCATCGAAACTCCGAGCCGCGTGTGCGTGTAAACGTCGCCCTCGGGATGGAAGTTGTCGGGCTGCGCGCATCCGACCATCTCCAGCACCTCGGGAATTAACGCCGGCATCAGGCCGCTCTCGGTCAGCAGGTCCATGCCGCGTGCGGCGCCGCCCTCGGTCATCAGGCGGACCAGCTCCTCACCGATTCGTTCCGCGGCGATCGTCGTGATCGTCGGCGCCGCTCGTTTCATCGCGGCCCACGTCGCCGGATCGACGGTGAAGTCGAAGCGCGCCGCGAATCGCGCTGCGCGCAGGATACGCAGGCGATCCTCCTCGAAGCGGTCGTAAGGATTTCCGATCGCGCGCACGATCCCGGCGCGCAGATCGCGCATCCCGCCGACGAGATCGATCAGCCGGTCCTCGATCGGATCGTAGTACATGCCGCCGATCGTGAAGTCGCGGCGGATCGCGTCCTCTTCGATCGTTCCAAAGCGAATCGACGACGGACGGCGGCCGTCGGTGTACTCCGCGTCGGCGCGGAACATCGCGACTTCGTACCGGTCGCCATCGACGATCACGCCGATGACGCCGAACTTGGCGCCGACATCGACGGTGTGAGCGAACATCCGCTGCACGACTTCGGGGCGAGCGTCGGTCGCGATATCGTAGTCCTTGGGCGCGATGCCGAGCATCCGATCACGCACACATCCGCCGTTGAAGTAGGCGACGAAGCCTGTCTCGCGCAGCTTGCGAACGATCGCGATCGCTTTCTGCTCTTTGGCCGAAACGCTCACGCCATCCAGTTTAGCGGTGCGATTCGGGGCCGCGCTACATCACTCACGCCTGAGCGTCGGCGGTCCGAGCACGATTCCGCCGTCCACCGCGATTACCTGCCCCGTCACGTTGATCGCTTTGTCCGAGCAGAGCCACGCCACGCTCCGGCCGATATCGTCTGCGGTCTGCTCACGGCCGAGCGGCACGAGGTTCCTGACCGTCGCCTCGAACGTCGCGCGAGCGTTGGCGTCGCCGCCGCCGAGCGCGGCACCGAGGTTCTCCCAGACCTTCGTGTAGATGAGGCCGGGCGCGACCGCGTTGACGCGAATCTTGTTCGGCCCGAGCTGAAGCGCAAGCGTCTTCGTATATGAAATCACGCCCGCCTTGGCGGCCGCGTATGCCGCCAGCACTGGCGACGGCAGCATCCCGGCAATCGACGACGTATTGCAAATCGCGCCGCCCTCGCGCATTCGCGGCGCAACCTCGCGCGTCACGATGTAAACCGAGTTGAGATTCAAATCGACGTAGCGGCGCCAGGTCTCGACGCTGTCCCACACTGTCTGGCGGCCGCTTTCGAACCATGCGCGCTCGCCGCCGCCGGCGTTGTTGCAGAGGACGTCGGGATTGGCGCCGAAGCGCGCGGTGATTTCCTCGATCGCGGCGTGAACCTGCTTTTCATCAGTCACGTCGGCAGTGAAGCCCTCGACCTTGTCGGCGAGCGCGGCGGGCGCCGGCGCGAGATTCTTGTCCACGACGGCGATCCGTTCGACGACCTTTTCTTTGAGCAGCGCATTCACGATCCCGAGGCCGAGGCCGCGCGCCCCTCCCGTAACGATTGCGTATTTCATTGCACCATCCTGAAGTCAGCGGCAGGTTCAAGTTCACGCCGCCTCGCGGCGATCTTCTCCGTAGGTTTTCCGATAGACACGTAGCAGCGACGCGAACACCGAGATGATCGCGGGTCCAGCAAACAGCCCGAGCGGGCCGTACGCCTCGATTCCGCCCATGATCGCCAAAAACAGCGCGAGCGTGGGCAGGCTCGTGCCGTGGCGCATGGCGAGCGGCTTGATGAAATTGTCGATTATCGCGAGGCAGACCGAACACCACACGACGAGGCCGATCGCGACGCCCCACCCGGCGCTATAGAGGAGCCAGAGTGCAGCGGGCACCCACACCAGCGCCGTGCCGCCGATCGGAAGCAACCCCGCAGCAGCCGAAGCGAGAGCAAGGAAGACCCAGTACGGCACGCCGAAAATCAGGAGTCCGATTCCGATGCTTAAGCCCTGGAGCAACGCGGTGAGCATCAGGCCACGCATCACCGACGAGAGGGTCTTCCGCAGCGTGTCGAAGATCGCGGCCTTGTCGTCCTCATGGAGCGGCGTCAGGTTGCGCAGCGCTTGGTAGTAATAGTCGCCGTCGCGCAGCATGTAGAAGAACGCGAGCAGCGCGATACCAAAATCGAAGATGAATCCCGCGATATTACGCGCGACCTGCGTGCCGTTCTTCATCACGTAGTCGCTGGTGACCTGCGCGCCCTGCATCGCGATTTTCGGTAATTGCTGCGCCAGATTGTAGCCATGCTCCTGCAGCCGCAGCGCGAGCCATGCGACGGGAGCCGAGTGCATCGCAAGGTCGTTCAACTTGTTGATGTCCGCGGTCTTGGCCCACTGCGACGCCTCGACATAGAGGGCCTGTGCTTCGGTGACCAGGTGATCGGAGAGCCAGATTGAAGGCAGGACGACGACCAGCCCCACGACAATGGCAATAATCACCGACGCGAGCGTGCGGCTCTTCACCCATCGCTGGACGTGGACAAGGGTCGGATGCGCCATGAAGGCGAGCAGAATCCCCCACGCGAAGGGCACGAAAAACGGTACGAGCAGTTCGTACAGCTCGTAGGCCATCAGGGCCAGGAAGCCGAAAAAGAAGAGCTGAACGATCCGCTCCCGCTCCATCGAGGGTCGTTCCATCCGGCGCGAAGCTTAGCAAATCAGACGCCGATTAGCTTGGGTCGTCACGCCCGGCCGAAGGGCCCCCAGAAGACCCGACTCCCGTCGTCGCATCGGCCAATGTCAGGTTGCCCGCCTTGTACAGATCGGTTAGCGTTGGCGTCTGCTTGAAAGCGACACTCCATACCTCGCGCTTGAAGGCACGTAGCTCAGTGGGAGAGCGCTTCCTTGACACGGAAGAGGTCGGCGGTTCAATCCCGCCCGTGCCTACCACTAAGTGCGTCGCCCCGAGTTACGCGGCCACGCGTCTTCCGCTGCGGCTGAGTTAACACCGCTCTTCAATGATCGCATCATCTTCTTCTAGATGAGTTCCGAGATCACCGTCACCGTCAACGGCGAATCGCGCCGCGTGGCGCGAGGTGTCACCGCGCGCGAGGCACTCGGCGCGAATTCGGGCAAGGACCCCGTCGCCGCGATTGTCAATGGCAAAGTGCTCGATTTGTCGCGGCGTCTCGAAGCGGACGCAACCGTCGCCCCTGTGATGGCCGAGAGCCCCGAGGGTATCGACACGATCCGGCATTCGACGGCGCATCTGATGGCGATGGCGGTGCAATCGCTCTATCCCGGCACTCAGGTGACGATCGGCCCGACGATCGAGGACGGCTTCTACTACGACTTCGCGCCCAAGACGCCGTTCACGCTCGAGGACTTGCCGAAGATCGAAGCCAAGATGAAGGAGCTCGCGAAGGCGGACCTCAAGATCGAGCGAATCGAGGTGCCACGCGAGGAGGCCGTGAAGCAGTTCGCCGCGATGGGCGAGGATTACAAGGTCCAGCTCATCAAGGAGGCGGAGGATCCGATCTCGATGTACCGCCAGGGCGACTGGATGGATCTCTGCCGCGGGCCGCACGTGCCCTCGACGCGTTACCTCCGCGCATTCAAGCTGCTCTCGGTCGCGGGCGCCTACTGGCGCGGCGACGAGCACAACCCGATGCTCTCGCGAATCTACGGCACGGCGTTCGCGACCAAGGAAGCGCTCGACGAGCATCTGAAGCTGATGGAGCTCGCGCGCCAGCGCGACCATCGGAAGCTCGGCCGGGAGATGGGCCTTTACATGTTCGACCCAATTGCGCCCGGCCAGCCGTTCTACCTGCCGAAGGGCCTTATCATCTTTAATCAGCTCGTCGATTACGTCCGCCGGCTTTATCGGCGTTACGGCTTCGACGAAGTGATCACGCCACAGATCTTCAAGAACGAGATGTTCCACACCTCGGGGCATTGGGACAATTTCCGCGAGAATATGTTCCTCACTCCCGACCCCGAGTCCGACGACACCACCGTCGAGCGCGGCCCCGAAGGCTGGCGCAAGGGCTACGGCGTCAAGCCGATGAACTGCCCGGGCCACACTTTCGTCTATCGCGCAGAGAAACGCTCGTATCGCGATCTGCCGCTCAGGTTCGCCGAGTTCTCGCGGCTCCATCGCGCCGAGCGCTCGGGCGTGCTGCATGGACTCACGCGCGTGCGCGTGATGTCGCAGGACGACGCGCACATCTTCTGTACCGAGTCGCAGATCGAAGACGAAGTCGCGATGAACCTCGAGATGGTGCGCGAGATCTACACGACGCTCGGCTTCGAGCGCGTCGAGTTCAAGCTCGCGACGATGCCCGATCAGCACATGGGCACCGAGGAGCAGTGGCGGATGACCGAGGGCAAGCTCGCCAATGCGATGAGCCGCAACGAGATCGCGTTCGAGCTGAACCCTAAGGAAGGCGCGTTCTACGGCCCGAAGATCGAGATCTACGTGCCCGACGCGCTCAAGCGAAAGTGGCAGGTCGCGACCATCCAGCTCGATTACAATATGCCGCAGGCGTTCGGCCTCACCTACACATCGAGCGCGGGAATCGAGGAGCGCCCGGTGATGATCCATCGCGCGATCCTGGGCTCGGTCGAGCGCTTCATCGGCGTGCTGATTGAACATACCGGTGGCGTGCTGCCGTTCTGGCTCGCGCCGGAGCAGGCGCGCGTGTTGTCGCTCAGCGAGAAGGTCGAAGGTTACGCGAAGGAGATCGCCGATCTGCTGAAGCGCGAAGGCTTTCGCGTGACCGCCGATCTCCGCGGCGAGAAGCTCGGCTTCAAGGTGCGTGAAGCCGAACTCGCCAAAGTTCCGTATATGATCGTTGCTGGCGAGCGCGAGGCGGCAGAGCGAACCGTATCGCTCAGGCTGCTGCGCGGCGCCAAGAGTCAATCGATGTCGCTCGAACAATTGGTCGAGACGCTAAGGAAGGAGCCGTTGCCGGCTTAGAAACACATTCCGGGGCAAGTGCCACCGGAGGAGGTGAACTATTCGAAGGGATTTTAGAGCGCCGCCATCACGTGAACCCGCGATTCGGGTGAACAATCAAATTCGTGCGCAGGAAGTGCGCGTCATCGACGCCGACGGCTCGCAGGTCGGTATCCTGCCCCTCCGCGAGGCCATCCGCATTGCCGAAAGCCGGGGCCTCGACCTGGTTGAGGTCGCCTCGACCGCGAATCCTCCCGTCTGCCGCATCACCGACTTCGACAAGTATCGCTACGCGCAGAAGAAAAAGAGCCACGATTCCAAACGCGGCCATAGCGTTAGCACCGTCAAGGAAGTGAAGATGGGCTCGCGCACCGGGGACCACGACGTGGACTTCAAGGTGAAGCACATAAAGCGCTTCATTGGCGAGGGCAATCGTGTTAAGTTGTCGGTTTCGTTCCGCGGCCGGGAGATTACGCATCCTGAATTGGGCCGGGCGCTGATTGACCGCATCCTCGAGCAAGTGACCGAGGTGGCGCAGGCCGAGAGCCTGCCCCGGATGGAAGGACGCAACATGTCGGTGCTGCTGACGCCGCGGTGAGCATCGAACGGACGATTCGAGACGACGATGTCGAAGCTTAAAACCAGCCGGACCGCCGCCAAGCGGTTCTCGGTGAACAAAAAAGGCAAGGTCAAATTCAAGCGCGCCTACCTGCGCCATCTGCTTTCGGCGAAGAGCCCCAAGCAGAAACGCCATCTGCGCGAGCCCGGCCGGCTCGGCAAGGCGGACACCAAGCGGGTGCGCGCGATGATGCCGTACGCGTAAGCGCGCGGCTGCGATCTTACAGGGAAGGACTCAACTCAGATGCCTCGCGCCAAGGGCGGGCCCAAAACTCGCCGCCGCCACAAGCGGCAACTCAAACTCGCTTCCGGCTTCGTCGGTGGACGCAAGCTCTATCGCCAGGCCCGCAGCACGCTCGAAAAGGGCCTCACCTACGCCTATCGCGATCGCAAGCAGAAGAAGCGCGATTATCGCGCGCTGTGGGTCGCCCGTATCAATGCCCTTGCGCGCGAGCACGGCATCTCCTACAGCGCGCTGATCGACGGCCTCAAAAAGGCCAACGTCGAGGTTGATCGCAAGATGCTGGCGGCCCTCGCCAAGGAACGCGACGGCTTGTTTACCGAGCTGGTGCAGACCGCCAAGAGCGCGCTCGGCAAGAAAGCCGCATAAGGGTCGCGCTCTTAAAGGCGCGGTCCGCACCAGAAGACCATGTGGAGTGCCACATGGTCTTTTGTTTGATGCAGGGTAGCATCCGTCCGTAGAACGTCCGGGGAAGATCAACGATGCGAGACCAGCTCGAGGAAATAAGAAAGCGTGCAATCGCCGATCTCGGCGACGACGCGACTGAAACCCAGATCGAGAACGTCCGCGTGCGCGTGCTCGGCCGCTCCGGCGAGCTCACCGAGATTATGCGCCGCATGCGCGAAGTGCCGAACGAAGAGCGCCCCGTTGTCGGCCAGCTCGTCAACCAGATCAAGCGCGAGCTCGAGGCGCGCATCGCAGTCCTGCAGGAGAAGCTCAAGGCCGCCGCGCTCGAAAAATCGCTCAGCGAGGCTCAGCTCGACGTGACGCTCTCTGGGATGAAAATTCGGCGCGGTCACGTCCATCCGATTCATCAGATCCTCGAGTGGATGCTGGAAATCTTCGTCGGCATGGGCTTCGAAGTCGCGATGACCCAGGACGTCGAGGACGACTTCCACAATTTCGAGGCGCTCAACTTCACCGCGCATCATCCCGCGCGCGAGATGCAGGACACGTTCTACCTCGACGGCGGCGCGCTTTTGCGCACGCATACGTCGAACGGACAGATCCGCGTGATGGAAAAGCGGCAGCCGCCGCTCGCGATTGTCTGCCCCGGGCGATGCTTCCGGCGCGACGAGCTGAGCGTCCGCGCCTCGCCGATGTTCACGCAGCTCGAGGGCTTCATGGTCGATCGGCGCGGCAAGATCACGATGGCGCATCTGAAGGGCGTGCTCACGGAGTTCACCAAGGCATTCTTCGCTGCGACCGCCGTGCGCTTTCGCGCGAGCTACTTTCCGTTCACCGAGCCGAGCGCCGAGCTCGACATGCGATGCCTGCTTTGCAACGGCGCGGGGTGCGCGGTCTGCAAACATTCCGGATGGACCGAGGTACTCGGCTGCGGAATGATCCACCCGGGTGTACTCCGCGCCGTTCACTACGATCCCGCCGAGTACCAGGGCTTCGCGTTCGGCATGGGCGTCGAACGCACGGGTCTGCTGAAACTCGGCGTCGGCGACATGCGGCTCTTCTTCGAAAACGATCAGCGCTTCATCGCGCAGTTCCCGGAGCTTAGCGGAGGCGCGCGATGAAGCTGCCGCTCAGTTGGCTCAAGGAGTTCGTCGCCATCGACGCAAGCGCCGACGAAATTGCGCACCGCCTCAGCATGGCCGGCCTCGTCATCGAGTCGATCGAGCACAAGCGCGCATCATTCACCGGCGTCGTGACCGCCAAGGTGCTCAAGGTCGAGAAACATCCGAACGCCGATCGGCTTTCGGTTTGCGAGGTTGATGCCGGCACGCGCGGCCAGTTCAAAGTTGTTTGCGGCGCACCTAACGTGCGCGCCGGGATGCATGCCGCGCTCGCTACCGTCGGCGCGAAGCTCGCGGCGGGCGAAAAGGGACCAGCGACAGACGGCGCGCCCAACTTTGACCAGGTCGAACCGCTCAAGGCCGCCGTGATTCGCGGCATCGAGTCGCAGGGGATGCTCTGCTCGGAGCGCGAACTCGGTATCTCGGATGAACACGCGTCCGGAATTCTCGCGCTCGACAACGACGCTCCACTAGGCGCGCACCTCGAGGACTATCTCGCGCTCGCCGACACGATTCTCGACGTCGAGATTACGGCGAATCGCGGCGATTGCCTCTCGATTCTAGGCCTCGCGCGCGAGATCGCGGCCTTGTTCGATGTGAAGCTTCGCGCACCGCGCCTCCATGCGGCAAGCTCGCCCGGGGGTAATAACAAGATCGATTTCAGTGTCGAGATCGAAGCGCCCGATCTCTGTCCGCGCTACGCGGCGCTCGCGATGACCGGCGTAAAAATCGGCCCCTCGCCCGCATGGTTAAGGCGGCGGCTCGAGCTATGCGGGATGCGCGGGCTCAACAACGTTGTCGATGCGACCAACTACGTGATGCTCGAGCTAGGGCAGCCGCTGCACGCCTTCGACTTCGCGAAAATCGTGGCCGGCAAAATCGTCGTGCGGCGCGCCGGGCAGGATCGCGCATTCGTCACGCTCGACAATGCGACGCGCGCTCTCGACGCGAACGACCTGCTAATCGCGGACGCAGAGAAGCCGCTCGCAATCGCCGGCATCATGGGCGGTCTCAATTCTGAGGTCAGCGATACCACGACCACGCTGCTGCTCGAGAGCGCGTACTTCGAGCCGGTAACAATCGCCCGCGCCGGCCGCCGGCTCGGTCTTTCGAGCGAAGCGCGTTACCGCTTCGAGCGCGGAATAGATCGCGCCGGCCAGGTGAGCGCGCTGATTCGCGTCGCAGAGGTGATCCGGAAGATCGCGCACGGACGCGAAGCTTCGACTGTCGCCGATCTCGAGCCGCGAAAGAGCGAGGCGAGGGAGATCGCTTTCGAGCTTTCGAGTATCGAGACGTTGCTCGGCGTCGCGATTGCGCCGCAGGTCGTGCGCTCGCGCCTCAAGGCAATCGGCGCCCGCGTGACCCCCCGCGGCAAGGGCGTGCTCGGCGTGGTGCCACCGTCATTTCGTCCCGATATCTCCGAGCCCGCCGATCTGATCGAGGAGGTGTCGCGCCTCAACGGCTACGACGAGGTTCGCGCCGAGCTGCCACCGCGCGTCGCCGCGCTGGTTCCGCCGAATCCGGAGCGCGAGTTCCACCACGGCACGCGCGAGGTGATGTTCGGCGCGGGGATGACGGAGGCGACGACGATCGCATTTATCGCGCCCGCAGATAACGCGCGCTTCAAGGGCATCGCGCCGTCGGCCGCGCCGCTGAAGGTTACCAATCCGCTCTCGGCTGAGCTCGGCGAGTTGCGGCTAAGCCTCTTGCCCGGTCTTGTCGCGGCGCTCCGTTTCAATCTGAATCGCGAGGCCGATTCGTTTCACAATTTCGAGATCGGAAAAGTCTATCAGCGCGAGGGCGATTTTCCCGTTGAGCGTACGCAGCTTGCCGGTATCAGTTATGGACCGTATGCGCTCGCGTCGATCGGGGCGGAACCGGTCAATGCCGGCTTCTATTCGATCAAGGGCGTGCTGGAGGCGCTCTTCGAGTCGTGCGGCGCGGCGACGGATGTCAGCTACAGGCCGATCGACGCGGCGAGCTACCCGTTTTTGCATCCGGGTCGGAGTGCATTAATCACGTTGAAGGAAGGTCCGATCGGTTATATCGGCGAGTTACACCCCGCCGATGCTATGCGTCTCGATCTGAAAGAGACCTGCGCACTGTTCGAACTTGACTTAGCAAATCTCATTTCCTATGGTTTTGCGCCGCGCAAAACGATCGAACTCCCGCCGCGATTTCCGGCCATCCGCCGCGATCTCGCGCTGGTGATTGATCGGAATTTCCCGGCTGATGTGGTAATAAGGACCATTCGGGAATGCGGCTCGTCGCTGCTCGAAGCGGTCGAAATTTTCGACGTCTACGAGGGAGCGGCAGTGGCAGCCGGCAAGAAGAGCGTCGCATTGGCCTGCCGATACAGGGC
>JASHQJ010000502.1 GCA_030037595.1 Candidatus Binataceae bacterium | reverse complement strand
GCGCCGCAGCTATGCCCGATAATCACGTGGCTTAGGTCAACGCCCTCCGACGCGAAAATATCGAGCTGCTCGCGGCCCATCGTGCCGTCCTCGGTATGCGTCGTGATGGGCACGCCGGTCTTCTTGTGCGCGCGCGACGCCGCACGCAGACACGTCTCCTCGTACTTCGTCACCTGGCCCTTGCCCGTGGCGCACTTGATTATGCCGGCGCGGATACCGGTCGTGCCGATCCCCTTCTGAATCTCGCTGACGTAAACGTCCGCGATGTCATCAACGGAGCGCTGCTTGAAGTAGGCGGTGTTGCCGAGGTCTTCCTTGTAGAGACCGGTCGCGCAGATGACATTGACGCCGGTCGCGTCGGCAACTTCGGCCATGAAGGTCACGTCGCGCCCGATATCCATGGGGCAGGGATCGACGAAGCTCTTGAGCCCGAGGTCGCGCACCTCTTTGAGCCGCTCGATGCAGTTCTTGAGCGCCACCTTGCGGTCGAAGCGAGGCGCCGCACAATCCAGCTCCCATCCGGCCCATCCGATTAGCAGATGCTCATGCATCAGGGTGGTGCCGAGTTGCTCGGGAGACGTCGTTCCCGTGACCGTATTGATTGATGTCGCCATGGCGGGCACTCCTTTCGTGTATCGCGCGTCGGAGCCTCGACCTTAGTCCCGCGGCTCGGAAGCCGTCAAACGAGCGCGCGCCGCCGCCTCAGCTCTTTTGCGGCTTTTCGGCGGAGGAACCGAAAAGCACTCCGAGAACAATTAGCGCAACGCCGACGGAAATCGCGCTGTCAGCGACGTTGAACACGGGCCAGTTCAGGTCGTAGTAGTGCGCGCGGATGAAATCGATAACTTCGAAGCCGCGCGTCAGCCGATCGATTAGGTTGCCGGCGGCGCCGGCCAGGATCAGCGCGAACGCGATCGAGGTCAGATCGATTCGCTCGCACTGCGCGAGCAGCACAAACAGCACGACGATTGCCGCAGCTATGAACGTGATGAGGACTCCGACGCGCATCCATGGCGGCATCGTCGCGAACATGCTGAACGCTGCTCCGGGATTTCGCGTGAACGTGATGTCCAGGTAGTTGGGAATCAGCGTGATGCTCTCGTAGAGGTCCATTTGCGAGCTGACGATCAGCTTCGTCACCTGGTCGAGGACGACGATCGGAATCGTGATGAAGAAAAGGAGCCGCCAGAACGGACGGCGGCCGGAGGGCGGCGCGCTCTCTTCGGCCGCGACTGCCACTTCGGCGCTCACGAGGTCAGGCTCGCACCACGGCGCGGCATCGCGGGCACAGCTCAGGATCCTCGCCGTCGTCGAAGTAGCACCAGCATCGTTGGCACTTGATTCCAGGCGCGTGAATACCGGCTATCGCCAACGCGGGCGATTCCGGATTTCCGGCGATCCTGTAGAAGGTGCCTTCATTGAAGAAATCGTCGGCCTGGGCGGAGCCTCGCAAATCGGCAATCTGCCGGAGCTCGTCGGGCCCGAGGATCCAGACGCTCGAGACGATCAGAAGCTCCTTGAGCTCATCGAGGACTGCGCCCAGCGGAACGAGCGGCGACACGAGATGCAATCCAATCGCGGCGTCCAGCGGCGCGCCGATGACTTTCTCCTGGCGCATCTTCTCGAGCACCTTGAGCGCTTCGTCGCGCACGCCAAGCAGCCACTCCCACTTCTTCTCGAGCTCGGCGTCGCGCCACTCTGGCTGCGCCGGATTGAGCGTCAGCAGGTGTACACTCTCGACGCGCTCACCCGGGACGTACGAATAAACCTCGTCGGCGGTGTACGGGATAATCGGCGCGAGCATCCTGACAAGACTGTCGAGGATGATGAAGAGCGCGGTTTGCGCCGAGCGACGTTCGCGCGATTTCGCGCCCGAGCAGTAGAGGCGGTCGCGCGCGACATCGATGTAGAGCGAGCTCAAATCGACGACGATGAAATTCTGCATCGCCTGGTGCGCCGCCTGGAAATCGAACGCCTCGTACGCGCGGCGCACGTCGTCTTTCAGCTTCTCGAGGCGCGCCAGGATGTAGCGGTCGAACTCCAGCATCGAGGAGTACTCGACCTGGTCGCGCGCGGGATCGAAGTCGGCGAGGTTGCCGAGCATGTAGCGGCAGGTGTTGCGAATTTTGCGATACGACTCGCCGACCGCCGCATAAATCGTGTCGCCGAGTGCGATCTCGGTCGTGTAGTCGAGCGACGCGTACACCAGGCGCAACACGTCGGCGCCGATTCGATTCACCACCTCGACCGCGTCGGGCGAGTTGCCGAGCGACTTCGACATCTTGCGGCCCTTCTCGTCGACGGTGAGGCCGTGATTAATCACACTGCCGAAGGGCGCTTTGCCTCGCTCCGCTACCGAGCAGACGAGCGACGAACCGAACCATCCCCGCGCCTGCTCGACGGCTTCGAGGTAGGCATCGGCGGGCCATCTGAGCTCTGGGCGCTGCGCGAGCACGGCGTTTTGCGATGAGCCCGAATCGAACCAGACGTCGAGGACGTCGTCTTCCTTCTCAAATTTGTCGCTGCCGCACTTTCTGCACGTGAGTCCGGGCGCGGCGAAATCAGCGGCCGGCCGCGCGAACCACGCGTCAGAACCTTCGCGCCGAAAGATCTCTTCGACCCGCTTCATCGTTTCGACATCGAGCACGACCTCCGCGCAGTTCGCGCATCGGAGCGCCGGAATCGGCACGCCCCACGCGCGCTGGCGCGAGAGTGTCCAGTCGGGGCGCGTCTCGGTCATGTTGCGGATTCTGTCGCGCGACCACGGCGGCACCCACTTCACCGCATCGATCGCCTCGACGATTCGTGCGCGCAGGTTTTCGTGATCGATATTCAGAAACCACTGCTCGGTCGCGCGAAAGATGAGCGGATTATGGCATCGCCAGCAATGCGGATAGCTGTGCTTGTACTTGTGCGCATGCAGCAACACGCCGGCGGTCCGCAGGTACTCGACGATCGCGTCGTTGGCCTTGAATACATTTTGGCCGGCCCACGCGGGAACGTCCTGGGTGAAGAGCCCCTGGTTGTCGACGGGAGTGTAGGGCGTGAGGCCGTAGCGCGTGCCGACGACGAAGTCCTCGTAGCCGTGACCAGGCGCGGTGTGCACGAGACCGGTACCGGTTTCGGCCGTCACGTGATCGCCGTACATCAACTTTACGTCGCGCGCGATGAACGGATGACGGAAGATGTGGCGGCCGTCGAGCGCGCGAATCGCGTCGCGCTTCAGCTCGATTCGTTTATCGATCGAAAGGCCGCATTCCCTTTCGACCGATTCCGCCAGCTTGTCGGCGACGATGTAGTATTCGTCGCCCACCTTGAGCGCGGCGTAATCAAAAGTCGCGTTGAGGCAGATTC
>JASHQJ010000501.1 GCA_030037595.1 Candidatus Binataceae bacterium | reverse complement strand
ATCAATATCCGCGCCTCGGATTCTGCGCGCGCTGCGACCGCGAGGATGGAAGCCTCGTCAGCGCTACTCAGATCGGCAACCAGGCCCTCGAGGTTCTGCACCGACGGCTCGACCGTATCGTCGCCGGGCGCGGCTTTGCGCAGGCTATCGAACACAGAGACCGAGGCAGCGGCTATTTTCTGAATTCTATCGAGTTGCTCCTGGGAGTCGGCGCGTGCACGCGCAGTGTCAACCCACGAAACGAAGCGTCGCTGCTGATCGACTACGATCTGGCCGCCGTCGGGCTGATTACGGCCCCAATCCATCTTGAAGAGGGCGGATTCCATTCCGTCCGCGGCGCGCGCACTCGCGTACTCTGTCTCATAAATCGCGCGCGGCGTTGCGCCGAAGACGTAGAAGGCGCTGGCGACGATAAGCGCGACGATCAGCAGGACTGCGGGCGTGATCGCCGCGACTGCTCTAAGCTTCGTTATGATCGTGATTCTGTTCATGGGGATTCCCTGGATTCATCAACAATGACTACCGGCGGTTGAAAAACGCAACGCCAAACCTTCGCCGCGCGATGACACCCCGCGCCGGTTATGCGATCATGTTGCGCGATGAACTTCGCCGATCGACTCGCCGCCGAATCGCGTCGCAAGCACTCGATCGCGATCCTCGGTGTTGATCCTCAGCTCGATACCGCTTCGGCGCCGGGCGTGCCCCAGGGCTACACGCTCGCGAGATTTTGCTGCGAGATCGTCGAAGCCTGCGCGCCGGAAATCGTCGCGATCAAACCTCAGCTCGCGTTCTACGAGGCGCGCGGAATCGAAGGGATGCGCGCGCTGGTCGAGGTGATCAAGCTGGGCAAGCGTCTCGGTCTCGTTACGATCGCCGACGCGAAGCGCGGCGATATCGGAAGCACGTCGGCCGCCTACGCGGAGGCGTACCTCGGCAGCGGCGAATTCGCCTGCGACGCGGTCACCGTGAATGCCTACCAGGGGAGCGACGCGACGATGCCCTTCATCGCACGCGTGCGCGACGGACGCGGAGTGTTCGTGCTGGTGAGGACGTCGAATCCGTCATCCGGAGAGTTCCAAGACGTGCAAACCGATGGTCGCACGATGTGGGAAGTGATCGCGTCGCGGGTCAACGGATGGGGCGGTGACTTTATCGGCGAGAGCGGCCTTTCTCCGGTCGGCGCAGTGCTTGGCGCGACGTTTCCTGCCCATGCGAGGCGCGCGCGCGAGCTGATGCCGCACGCGACGATACTCGTGCCCGGCTATGGCGCGCAGGGTGCATCGGCGGCTGATGCAGTCGTGGCGGCACGCAGCGACGGCAGCGGTATCATTGTGAACTCCAGCCGCGCCCTCATGTACGCGCATCACAAGTATCCCGGGATGAAGCCGGGCGAGGCGGCACGCGAGGCGGCGCGCAAGATGCGCGTGGAGTTGAACGCCGCGCTCACTCCGTCCCGCGCCGCTTAGCTTCAGCACCGGCGAAATCAGTTCGCCAGCGCGCCTTCCAGATACTGCGCGAAGAATTTGAGCGTTAGCTGCCAGGCGTCGGCGGCGTCGGCCTCGTTGTAGAAGACCAGGACCCTGAAATTGAACGCGTGATTGGCGTCCGGGTAGATCTTCATCTCGTGCGGACGACCCGCCTCAGTGAGCAATGAATGCGCGAGCCTGCGAGTACATTGACGATCATGTCGGTCCCGCCGTGGATAATCAGCGTCGGTGGCATCGTCGCCACTACGCCGTCAAGCGAAGCAACCATCCCGCCTTAACACTCGACGACCGCCGTGATCAGCTTTGGATTCAGCGCCGCCGTCGAAGTCGCGAGATAGGCGCCTAGCGAATAGCCAATCAGCGCGATCCGGTTTGGTTGCACCGATGGATTCTGCTGCAGCGCGTCGATTCCATCGTGAATCTTTTTTGAGCCAGCCGGGAAATCACAGTTGCATCCCGGCGAGATCGCCGACTGCACCTCCTCGCCGTCGCTGCAGTATTCGATGAAATCCGCGAAGTAACCGGCCGCTGCGAAGCCGTTGCAGAAGCGCTCAGAGTCCTTGTAGCCCCAGCCCTATGGCTTCGCGCCAAGGAGCATGACGACGGCGGGATGCGGCCCGCGTGAATCGGGCGCGCAGGTGTATTGCGTTACTGGTTTGCCATCAGAGGAACTGGCCTTTGACCCAACCCGCGGCCGTGCCAGGACGTGCGTATAGCGCGAGTGCGAGGAGAATCGCACCGAACAATCGCCATGATTTGTGCACGGGTTGATTCGCGCCGAGGGCGCGCGCCGTTAAGAGCGCATCAGCGCGGCTTCGTCGGCGGCGAGCGTCGCGAAGACCTCGCGATCGATCTTGCGGTAGCGCGTGAGCGCTTCGTCAGCCGCTGCTTCTTTGCCCTCGGCCTTGGCGATATCGCGGAGCTCCCGCTCGATCCACGAGAGGTGCCACGACTCGTCCTTCGTGACCGCCTTCAACACTTCCATCGTTTCCGGATCGACATCGGGGAGAGCCATGTGCGCGTTGTAACGCATTTGCGCACGCTCCTCGACCACGACCGTCAGCGCGAGCAAGTCAATGAGGGTCTTGGGAACACCGGTGCGAAGGCCGAGGCGGCGCTGGTAGCCGTCGTCGATAGTGACGGGCTCGCCGCCGAGATCGGCGATACGCTTGGTCCAGAGCCACGCGTGGCGGGTCTCGTCGGCAAGATGCGCCGACATCTTGAGTTGCGCCTCACCGCCCTTGACGCGGCCAAGCAGGTTGAAAAGTAAACGCGCGCCGCGTAGTTCGGCGTCGCGGTAAAAGCTGAAAATGACAATCTGCTTCTCGGCCGCAGACATCCCGCTAAGGTTCATTAATGCTCCTGCTCCGTCCCCCTTAAACCACATCCCCCGATCGGCGTACGTCGGACAAATTTTGGATTGAAAGAGAGAGCCGCGAAGGAATTGTTGCGGAAACGTTATGCGATTCAGCCACGACGGTCAAGAAAGTGGCGCTAAGCGGCGTGATTGTAAGTGAACATTGGCCTTAAGCGATTCTTATTATTAGAGATACGGCTCAAGACTAAGTTTGTTTCAGAAAACATAAGGGGGCCGCGCGTTTTTCGCGCAGATGATTTCGCGATGCCATCGTCGGATGCCTACTGGATTGCGCTCAGTGCGCGGCGTGGGTCCACGCGTCTATCGCCTGTTGCTCGAAAAAGTTCACGACTCCGGAGAAGGTGTTCGCCGTGGATGTCGCGCAAATTGCAGCTCCCGGCGTGCCGCGATCGGACGGCGAAGAATATTGCCGACTTTCGCGATTTCGATCCTGCCGAGAAGGGGTTGTGCGAACTGCCGAGGATCGGCGCACACTTGGTCAAGTGGATCGATCCCGAGTATCCGCCGAGCTTGCGCCAGATCGCGGATCGGCTGCGTACCTGTTTGTGCATGGCGACGCGCCGCTCGCGACGCTCAACTGCATCGCGATCGCTGGCGCCCCGCGCCGCCAGCGAAGCCGGGCGGCGGATGGCAGCAGCTCGGCATGGAACTCGCCGCGAAGGATTTTGCCGTTGTGAGCGGGCTCGCGCGGGGGGGCGACGGCGAGCTCACCGCGGCGCGCTCGACGCGGGCGGCACAACGATCGCGGTCATGGATGCGGTATCGACGTGATCTACCCAGCCGAGAATCGACAGCTCGCGCCGAGATCGTCGAAAAAGGTGGCGCGCTGATTTCCGAGCTGCCGGTCGGTACCCAGCCGCTCGCCGAGAACTTCCCCACCCGCAACCGCATCTTGTCCGGACTCTGCCTGGATCTGGATGTCGTAATTGTGGAGGCGGCCGAAAGGAGGGGCTCGTTCATCACGGCCCGGCTGGTGTTGGAGCAGGATCGCCAGGTGTTCGCCGTGCCGACGAGTCCGTTGAGCGGTAAGGCTCGTGGCAGTAACCGGCTTCTGAAGGAGGGTGCGAAGCAGGTCGAATGCGTTGAGGACGTCATCGAGGAGCTGGGCCCACCAACTCGCGATGAAGCAGGTGGACGACGCTCGGCGTCAGCCTATGGCATCGAAGGAAGGAGACGTGGCTACGAGGGCGGTGTCGGCTACGTCGGAAATTTCCGAGGTAAATGAATCAAAGATAGTCTTAGAGCTGCTGAAGCATGACCAATCACTCCATGTTGATTCAACCATCGAAGGATGGGACTGAAACCGCGGAACGTGCTTAGATTATTGCTCGAGCTCGAGCTGCGTGGCCTCGTTGCCAGCGTCCAAGCAAGCTTTCCTCTCATGCTTGAGTCGGGCAGGATGTCGGAGGCAGCCCGAAGGGCTAAAGGAGCCGCGCAGAGACCGGAGGCAGCTACAGGGTGGCAAAAAACCTCGTCATTGTAGAATCCCCAGCCAAAGCGAAGACCATCAAGCGCTATCTTGGGACGAACTATCAGGTGACGCCCTCCGTCGGCCACGTGATGGACTTGCCTAAGAGCAAGCTCGGCGTGGACGTCGATGACAACTTCAAGCCCGAGTACCACGTGATTCCTGGCAAGGCGAAGGTGCTCGAGGAGATCAAGGGTGCCGCCAAGGGCAAGGACAACATCTTCCTCGCGACCGACCCAGACCGCGAAGGCGAGGCGATCGCCTGGCATATCCGCGACAAGCTTGGCAAGACCAAGGCGAAGGTTCATCGTATCCTGCTGCACGAAATCACGCAGTCCGCGGTGAAGGACGCCGTCGCCAATCCGACAGAGCTGAACCAGGCCCTCTACGACGCTCAGCAAGCCCGCCGCGTCCTCGACCGTCTCGTCGGCTACAAGATCAGTCCGCTTCTCTGGGACAAGGTGAAGCGCGGTATCAGCGCGGGGCGCGTGCAGTCGCCTGCACTCCGAATCGTTGTCGAGCGCGAGCGTGAACGCGAGGCGTTTCGCGCCGAAGAATACTGGACGCTCGACGCGAAGCTCGAAGGCGCCAATCCTCCGCCGTTCAAGGCCCGCCTCTTCAGCCATAAAGACCAGCGCATCGACAACAAGAACTACAAGATGCCCGAGGCCGAGGCCCGCGCCGTCATGGGCGCGGTCGAAAAGTCTCCGTTCCGGGTCAAGTCGATTGAGCGCAAAGAGGCGCGACGGAGCCCGACGCCCCCGTTCATCACCTCGCGTCTGCAGCAGGAGGCGTCGCGCAAGCTCTATTTCTCGCCGCGCAAGACGATGCAGGTGGCGCAGCGGCTTTACGAAGGTATCGAACTTGGAGAGCAGGGCGCAGTCGGCCTCATCACCTATATGCGCACCGACTCGCCGCGCGTCTCGGACCAGGCACTGGAGTCCGTCCGCAAGCACATCGCCGAGCGCTACGGCGAGAAGTACATCCCCGAGAAGCCCAACTTTTACCGCTCCTCGAAGCAGGCGCAGGGCGCGCACGAGGCGATTCGCCCGACGGCGGTCGAGCGCGACCCCGAATCGATCGCGCGCTACCTCGACAAGGATGCGCTCGCTCTCTACACGCTGATTTGGAACCGCTTCGTATCGAGCCAGATGACGCCGGCGGTGTACGACCGCACGACCGTCGATATCGAAGCCGCGGATGCTACGATCTTCCGCGCGACCGGCCAGGTGATGAAATTCGACGGCTTCATGCGCGTCTATATCGAGGGCCAGGACGACAACGCCGAGGACGAGGACGGCACGCTGCCGCCGCTCACCGAAGGCGAGATCCTGAAGCTTCTCGGTCTCGAGCCGGAGCAGCATTTCACGCAGCCTCCGCCTCGCTTCACCCAGGCGACGCTGATCAAGGAACTCGAAGAACGCGGCATCGGCCGGCCGTCCACCTACGCCACGATCATGAGTAGCATCCTCCGCGAGTACGTCGAGGAGGACGAGAGCAAGCGCCTTCGCCCGACATCGCTCGGCCGCGTTGTCTGCGACATGCTGACCAAGGCCTTCCCGGATATTGTCGAGAGCGGCTTCACTGCGCAGATGGAGGAAGATCTCGACAAGGTCGAAGAAGGCAACCAGAGCTGGATAGAGACGCTCCGCCGCTTCTACGGCCCGTTCGAGGAGCAGCTCGGCCACGCCAAAGAGAAGATGCCCGAGGTGAAGCGCAAGGGACTGCCCACCGGCATCAGGTGCCCGACCGACGGCGGCGAGATGGATATCAAGTGGGGGCGAAACGGCGAGTTCCTGGCCTGCTCCAACTATCCCGAATGCACCACGACGAGCGAGTTTGCCCGCGACGAGCAGGGCAACATCAAGATTCGCGAGGCGAGTGCGCCCGCGCTCACCGACGAAGTCTGCGAGAAGTGCGGCAAGCCGATGGTGCGCCGGCGCTCGCGCTTCGGCGAGTTCCTCGGATGCTCCGGCTATCCGGATTGCGACGGAATCAAGCGGCTGAAGGCTGACCCGGTCAAAACGGGAGTCGCGTGCCCGGAATGCAAAGAGGGCGAAATCCTCGAGCGGCGAAGCCGCCGCGGCAAGCTGTTCTACGGATGCGGTCGCTATCCGAAATGCAAGTTCGCGAGCTGGGACAAGGTCGTCGCTCAGCCGTGCCCGTCATGCGGCGCGCCATATTTGGTTGAGAAAATTACCAAGCGTGACGGCGCAACCCTGCAGTGCGCAAACAAGGAATGCGGCTACAAGACTGCGGCGCCCGCCGCCTGAATCTCCGGCACCGTCAGCGTCCGCCCCGAGCGCCGAACGTTCTTCCGAATCCCTCGCCCGTTCGTCTACGGGAGATTGTTGAGCTTCCCCACAATCTGTTCGATGCGGGCGAGGAATCGGCTTCGTTGGCTTAGAACGGGCGAGGAGTCAGTACTTCTTCAGCTTGGCGACGGCCTGCTCGATGCGATCGAAACCCTTGTTCAGGTTCTCGACCGATGTCGCATACGAAATCCGCACATGATCGGGCGCGCCGAAATCGTTCCCGCCGACGAGCGATACGTGCGCCTCATCGAGCAGAAATGACGCGAGGCCGTCGCCGTCCGTGATCTTCTTGCCGTTGAACGACGTGCCAAGCAGCGCTGACACGTTCGGAAATACGTAGAACGCGCCCTGCGGCACGTTCGGCAGCCGGAAGCCCGCGATACGCCGCACGCGCTCGACTACGAGATCGCGCCGTTTGTGAAACGCCTCGACCATCGGTATCACCACTTCCTGCGGTCCCGTTAACGCCTCAATCGCGGCGGCCTGCGTGAGCGAGTTCGGATTGCCGCTGTTCTGACTCTGGAGCCGATTTGCCGCAGCGATCGCTTCCTTCGGCCCGGCGGCGAACCCGATGCGCCATCCGGTCATCGCGTACGTCTTCGACAGCGAGTTGAACACGATGCCGTGCTGCTTAAGCCGCGGCTGGAGGTTGAAGATGTGTTGCGGCAAGCCGTTGTAGACAACATGCTCGTAAACGTCGTCGGACATCACCCAGATGTCCGTGTCGACCAGCACTTTCGCGATCGCGGTCAACTGCTCAGCGCCGTAAACCGCGCCGGTTGGATTCGACGGCGAGTTGAGCATGATGCCGCGCGTGCGCGGCGTAATCGCACGCCTCAGTGCGTCAGGCTCGAGCATGAAGCCGTTGCTCTCGGCGCACGGGACAAACTTCGCCTCCGCGCCAGCAAGTGAGACCATCGCGGCGAAGCTCACCCACGCGGGCGTCGGAATCAGCACTTCGTCGCCCTCATCGAATATCGCATTGATAACGTTGGCCTCGGCCTGCTTGGCCCCCGCCGAGGCGATTATCTCGTTGAGCTCATAGTCGAGATCGTTGTCGCGCCTGAGCTTCTGCTGGATCGCTTTCTTCAGCGCCGCCGTGCCTCCGACCGGCGTGTACTTGGTCTGACCCGCGCTCATCGCCGCGTGCGCCGCCTCCTTGATGTGCTGGGGCGTGTCGAAGTCGGGTTCACCGGCGGCGAGCGAGATTACGTCGATTCCCGCGAGCTTCATCTCGGTCGCGCGCGCGTCGGCGGCGAGCGTGGCGGAGGGTTTGATTGCGGCGATTCTGCGATTGAGCTTGAGCATCGTACTTCCGATCAACTTTGAGTGATGCGTTCTTGTGCGGCGATGATTGTACCGCTCGCGGAGGATTGAACATACCGATCAACCACTAAGAGCACCAAGGAAAAGACACCAACGACATTCTCTTTGTGTTTGAATTTTCTCTTGGCGTTCTTGGTGGTTGAATTTCTGCGTGCGTCTTCTCACTCAGGATTCCAGGCCGAGGAAGATGCGCATGCGGGCGAGCTCGGCGTTGAGCTCGCGTTTGAACGCGCGATCGCGCGGGGGCGATGCGATGTAGCCGAATTGCGACTTCAACTCGCCATCGACCAGCGAAAGATTGCCCCATCCGATGACGCGATCGCGCCATAGCATCGGCAGCGCGTAGTAGCCGCGCAATCGTTTCGATACAGGAGTGTAGGCCTCGAACCGATACTTCCATCCCCAGAGCATCTCGAAACGATCGCGATCCCAGACAATCGGATCGAACGGCGTGAGCAGACGCACGGAATCGTCGTCGGCGAATCGCGTCGGGTCTTCCTTCGCGGGCCAATACCAATCGACGCCGTCGAGATGCGCGTGCGCCAGCCGCTGTTTCGCGCGCCGGAGCGCATCCTTGAGGTCGCGGTGCCACTGCGGCGCGGCGTAGCGAAGCCGGTTCACGACGATGGATAAGCTCCGCGCGGGGAGCGGTGCGTAGATTCCGACGGCGACGTCGACCATCCCGTCGATTCGTGCACGGCACGCTGCCGGCTCAGACGGCGCGGGTTCGTGCTGATGGGCGACGTAGACGCGGATACCCTCGTCGCGCCGCACGACGCGCAGCATCCCGGCGTAGTGCATCTTGTCGAGCAGATGCGTCGTAGCGTTCGACGAGCCGCCCCAGTAATTCTTCACCTTGCCGTGCGCGAAGTGATTGTCCACCTCGCGCGGATGCACCGCGCCGCGCTCCCGCACGAACTTGAGCAGGACTGTTGCACGTGCCTTCTCCATGGCCGGCCATCGCTGTGAATGCCAGACATCTCTGTACTGCTCGGCAGGCTTCGGTTGCGCCGCGAACCGAGGATGCATGAGAGACTGAAGCTGCTTCGTCACGAAGCCATAGTTGATGAAGAAATCCTCCTGGACGCCGAGCTTCGCGTAGCGCCGCTGGAGATCTCCCGCCTGGTAGTCCTTCACTCGATGGCGCAACGTGAGGTCCTGCGCGCGCGCTGGTGCTCGAATCGGATCGGCCTGCACGAAGCCGAATTTCTCGAGCGCGCGCGGCAGGGTCGTAGGTTCGAAAAGGCTTCGCGCGACCGCGTAGCGCCGCAAATCATCGAGAGTGATGTTCATGCTCGGCGGAATTTTGACGAACGTGACGACACCCGACCTAACCCCCAACCCCTTCCCGCTGTTTGTGCGGGAAGGGGAGCCTGCAACACGAGCAAAGGCGGAAGGAAGAACACCAAGACAATCCGACTGGTTGGTGTGCTTCGTGGTGAATTGCTGTTCGGTGAGGGTGCGGGTGTTGGCATCGCAGACTTCCCTTCCCCTGGGGGAAGGGAAGGAGGGTTAGATCGGATTCAGATTTCAGTCGACCTTGAGCTTTTTGCGCAGGCGCTCCATCACGTGCTCGGGCACCAGCTCCGGCAGCCGCTTGCCGTGGCTTGCGACTTCCTTGATGAGCCGCGACGCCGAGAAAAACAGCTTCGGATTCGAGAACATGAAGATGGTCTCGATATTCGGCCGCATCTGCTTGTTCATCTGCGTCATCTGCAGCTCGTAATCGAAGTCAGTGACGGCGCGAAGGCTTCGAATCAGCACCTTCGCGCCGATTCGTTCCGCATAGTCAACGAGCAGACCGCTG
>JASHQJ010000500.1 GCA_030037595.1 Candidatus Binataceae bacterium | reverse complement strand
TCAGAAGTTGAACATGGACTTCATGAGCGCGGATTCAACGATCGGCAGCCCAAATACAATGGTCTATCAACTATTGATTTTGTTGGAGAATTGATTGGTCGGGGTGAGCCGATTTGAACGGCCGACCACACGCACCCCAAGCGTGAAAGGCCAAAATCGTCGTCAAGCGTCGTGATGCTTCTCCTCGCGGCGTTGTCGATTGATTTGAGTGACCTCGCGGTAGCCCCCGGAGGCGGTCCGAGGAAGTGGTTTATCACTCCTCGTTATCGACGCCTATACTAATTCGTTGAGAGCGAGCCGACCCTTGCGAGCGATACTCCGTCAACCTTTCCCACCAGATTCCGCTTGCTCATCGCGCAAGACTTTGAACAGAAAAACGATCTCATGGACTTGCAGCGTCTTTGCTCTCATTTGGAAGCCCGCGTGTCGACAACTATTTGGCGGAAATAGGTTCGTTCCGCCCAGTGTGCGATATCGACCAAGCCAATCATCACAGGAACTTCGATCAGCGGACCGATAACCGCGGCAAAAGCAGCACCGCTATCGATTCCGAAAGTTGCTACCGCGACCACAATTGCAAGCTCGAAGTTGTTGGAAGCAGCGGTGAACGACAGAGTCGCGCATTGCGGATAGTTCGCGCCTACTCGCTTGCTCAATACGAATGACACGGCGAACATGATCGTGAAGTAAAGCAGCAACGGAACCGCGATACGCGCGACGTCCAATGGCATGCGGACGATAGCGCCGCCCTTGATCGAGAACATCACCACGATCGTGAAGAGCAGGAACGTCAGCGTCAGCGGGCTGATCATGGGAATGAAGTGTTGACGATACCACGCTTTGCCCTTCGCTCTCGTCAGTATCGTCCAGGTCATTAAACCGGCAATGAACGGTATGCCTAAATAAATGCCGACACTCTCGGCAATCTGGCCAATAGTGATGTGTACGATTGTGCCACCGAGACCCAACCAACGCGGCAGCACAGTGATGAAAACGAACGTATAGATAGAAAAGAACAAAACCTGGAAGATCGAATTGAATGCCACGAGTCCCGCGCAATAGTCAGTGTCGCCGTCAGCCAGATCGTTCCAAACGATCACCATACCGATGCAACGAGCGAGGCCAATCAGGATGAGTCCGACCATGTATTCCGGCCGATCGCGGAGGAAAACAATGGCCAGCGCAAACATGAGGATGGGTCCGATTATCCAGTTCTGGATCAGCGAGAGCGTGAGAATCCTGACGTTGTGGAAGACTTCGCCGAGTTCATCGTAGTTAACCTTCGCGAGCGGCGGATACATCATGAGGATGAGACCGATTGCGATCGGAACCGATGTCGTTCCGACGCTCATGCGATCGAAACCTGACTTGATACCTGGAAAGAGTGTGCCTAGTGCCACACCGCCAGCTATCGCGAGAAAGATCCAGAGTGTCAGATAGCGATCGAGAAAGGAGAGCCTGCGCAAAAGCGGCGACTGCAACGCCGACATCGTGGCACTCACTGAGTTACCTCATTGCGTAATGGCGAAGGTCATCAGCAGCTAGCGCTGCCAGTCGTCGGGCAGTTTCGCTTTGCCGATTTCCCTGACCCGCTGCTGAAGCGCGAAGCTGTCGAGCGCGTCGATCCGCAGGTTGGTGAAAATCTTGATGCGATTCTCGAGCTCGCGGTAGATGCGCGAGAAGAACCGGCGCTTCTCCTCGTCAGTGCCCTCGAACGCGGCAGGGTCGGCCACGCCCCAATGCGCGCTGATCGGTTGTCCGGGCCACACCGGACACTGTTCTGCCGCGGCCTGATCGCAGACGGTGGAAACGAAATCGAGCTGCGGGCTGCCAGGGGTGGCGAACTCGTCCCAGCTCTTCGCGCGCAGCTCCTTGGTCTCGTAGTTAAGCTCTGAGAGAAGCTCGAGGGTTAAGGGATGTATCGCACCCTTGGGACGGCTTCCGGCACTGAAGCCCTTGAACTTTCCTTTACCCCAACGATTGATTGCACATTCCGCCATGATGGTGCGCGCTGAATTGCCGGTGCAAAGAAACAGGACGTTGTACTCGCGGTTCGGCACAAACTTTCCTCGGTCCTAATCGGAAGCCTTCTCCTGTGGCTTCGCGCCGGAGCAGCAAGTGCTTTTCGAAGATGGAGCAGGTGCACAGCAGGACTCTGCGGCTTGTGGCATCGACGATCTTACGTGGGGCGCGATGTCAGCGCCGTAGACCATGCTTTCACCGAACGTATGGAACGCTTCCCACGACACGCCGCTGGGATCGGTAATCCATCCCTTGTTGCCCTACACGTAACAGCAAGTCGCGTTGTCCTGCTCAGTGACAACTTGACCTGCGGCGACGAGACGTTTGCCGATTGCCGCGAGATCCGCGTCGGACTCTAGCTGGAAACCGAGATGGTCGATCGCGGGCTTGATGCGCCCGAAGTAATCGCGAAGTTGACTCGGGGATCGTCAAGCATCCACTTCGCGTAATCGGTCTTCAGAACGCTTGGCTCTGCGCCAAAGAGCGCCGAATAGAAGCGGACCGAGGAATTCAGGTCGCCGACATGGACATGAACATGAAATCGCTTCATCACGATAGACTCCCGCTCTTGCGTTCCGTGGTTACACTCTGCGACTGAGGAGCACACCCCGATGCGCAATTCGTGATCGTTGGTGCGCACAGTTCCGGCCGTCCACCGCAGCAGTTCTCTGTCAGGTAGCCGACAAATCGGTCATCGCCTTGAAGTTGGCGCTGTAAATGATCGACCGACTTTCGCGTCGCGAACTCACCATTCCCGCGAAGCGAAGTTGGTTCAGGTGAAACGACATCGTTGGCGAGGGCTGTCCGAGGCGGGCGCCGATCTCGCCGGCGGGCATACCCTCCGGCCCCTTCTGGACGAGCAGGCGAAAAATATCGAGCCGCGTCTCCTGTGCCAGCGCACCCAGCGCGCCAATCACAATCGATTTCTTTATTATTCAATATTTATGGAATTATTAAAGCGTTGAGTCAAGACCAGGGGATGTCTCCATCCGAGCCGCGGCACACGAGCAGACCGTTGAGTCTCGGAGCAAACTGACCGGCCTTCGTGATGCGGAGGGGCTCGATGAGTGACCATGACGGCCCCCGAGCATCGAGTGGAAATTGCTCGTTTAAGCAGAAAATTGCATATCAGATGATATATAACTAGAATTTGCTTTTAATACTCAGCTTTGACACGATTGCCGCGTAATTAGTCATTTAACAGTTTTCGACGCGACTCGGGGAGCCATGACGATACGAGGCCGTTTTTTATCGGCTTTGGCGCGAGGCCGGAAGGTCGGCACCTCTGCGTGTGCTTTGGGTTTCAATGGACCCATTCTGGGCAGGCAATCCGGAATCGGAGCGGCAAGATCGCCTCTGAAATCCCGGGTTTCTGAATCCAAAAGACTCCCGCTGATCATTCTTTCGATTCTGCTGGTGAGCGTGTGCGGCGGCACGAACAGCAGCGCCGGTACGATCCCTCTCTCAGCGTTTACGGGTGCTTGCGCACCGTTACCGCCTCCTTCATTTCCGAACTTTAAAACTCGGCTTGACGCCTTCGTCAAGGGGGACTGCTACGGCGTTCAGAAGCAGAACTGGCCGCACGAAGCGAGCAAGCGTTGGAGCGAGGGCCTCCACTCTCCCTACGTGCAATTGTGGTACTCGCCCCAGCTGTACAGGTGGATGACTCCTGGGGACCGGCAAGGTCAGATACCCGACGGCTCGATGGTCATCAAGGAAGAATACGACGAGGACACTGCGAGTGCTCCGATTTGCTTCTGGAGCGTGATGACCAAGGATTCAAACCTTTGGTGGGACGGCTGGAACTGGGGGGTCGTCGGGGTCGAAGGACCATGTGGAGCGCCGCCGCCGCCGCCGCCCCCGCCTCCAACGAATGGATGCCCCGAACCGCAGTTTTCGTTTAATGGTCCCACCGCTATCAACTGCATTGGCTGCCACGCCTCAGCGATCTCGGGCTCCTCGACGGGCGCCGGCAATCCTGGAACCGGGACTTATTCGACACCGGAATTTGTGACCTCGGCAACTCTCGGGAACGTGAACGCGACGCTCCCCCTCTTCTTCCCGCCGATCCAAACGGAAGCCGCTCTCCTTGCGCTATCGGGCAACGGCTCGCTCTTTCCGCCTCCGACGGGAGCGTGCATGGTGCCCGTAACTAATGATCTGGTGGCATCGAAGCCGTATACCTCGGATCCTACTACTACAGGGCCCTCGCTGTTCGTTACTTCGAATCAATGCGCCAGTTGTCACGACGCTACTGACAACACCCCATTGCCGACGAATATGATTTTCTCGAATACGCTTACGCCCCCGTACCAGCCGGCCTTGCCGCCGGTCGCGTCGGACACGGTCAACCTGTCGACCTATGGTGAATGGCGCTACTCGATGATGGGTCTCTCGGGCCGTGACCCGATTTTCTTCGCCCAACTTGATACCGAATCGACCGTACATTCCAATCTCCAGGGCAAAGGGCCTCTTTCTGCCCCGTACATTCAGGATACGTGTCTAAGCTGCCACGGAGTGATGGGCCAGCGCCAATACCACCTGGACAAGGGAAACGGACCGCTTACCTTCTTTACGCGCAATCAATTGAATGACCCCAACTCGAAGTATGCGGCTCTGGGACGCGACGGTGTCTCCTGCATGGTGTGTCATCAAATGATCGACAAGGATCTGGACGATCCCTCCACCTACACCGGGAAGTTCCTCCTTGGGTCACCGGGCCAAGTCTTTGGTCCGTATCCATCCGCACCCGGCAATCCGCTGAAGAAGATTGGCGACAATGTAATCCCGGCACCGATGATAAACTCTGTGGGAATCGTACCAGTACATGGAGCTCAGATCGGAGAGTCAAAACTGTGCGCGTCTTGCCACACGATCGTGCTGCCCGTCTACAACGCCAAAAGCAAGCTGGTTAACACCGAT
>JASHQJ010000499.1 GCA_030037595.1 Candidatus Binataceae bacterium | reverse complement strand
CCGGAAAAAATCGGCCGTCGAACCGACTATCGCGGCTGCGCAGCGCCTCAAGGCAAAGCACCGGGTCGAGAACGGTGTCCGATAAACATCGCTTTTCGGAAGAAAGCGATTGAAGCACCCGTTCACTTCGCGAGGTGATCGTGACGGGGCGCAGCGTGCTGCATTCCTCTGACGCATTCGACTCCATTACGGCTGGTGTAGTGGAGCACGGCTCGTGCCGCGAGCAAACGTGCCGCGAGCGCGGCAAATCGTATTAAATTTAAACGCTTGTCGCGCGATTCAAAAGGTAAGGACAAGCGCGGTCTCGAACGTATCCTGACCGCTATAGGTATGAGCTGTCGAAGTGCAGATGCCGGCCGGGCAGGGAAAATTGACCACTGGTCCCGAGTTGGGAAACGGATGCTCACTCGAGAAATCGTGACGATACTCGAGGCGCGCGGTGAGGCCCTGGATGTGTGGAATCGAATAGTTGAGCGTTTCGGTAATCTCGCCGAGGTTCTGCTTGATGCCGCTGCGTGCGCCTGAAGGATCGTCAAACCATTCGCCGCGCGTCGCCAACTGTATCGAGTCGGTCAGGCTGTATGCCGTCCACACGCCTAACCCGGTCCACCATACGCGATGCACAATCGGCTGAGACGAAGGGGAGAGCAACGGATTGGTGTAAGCGGGGCCTTCGGCGAGTGGAGAGAAGAGCACCGGCGCCGACTGATCGACAAAGAGGTACTCAAAGCCTGCCTGCAAAGGCTTGTACGGTGTCTTCCACGCGATCGTTGTGTTGGCGAGGCCGCGCTTGCTGCCGGATTGCGATCCGGTTGAAGGACCGAACATGCCTTGCATGTTCCAGGTGATGTTTTCGGTAGGCATCAGCGAGAGTTGCGCTTCAATCGTCTGGAGAACGTTTCGCGTCGCGATCGTGTCCCAGCCATTATTGATTCCCAACGTAGCTGCGACATACTTGTTGAACACGTAGTTAGCGCGTAAGCCGGTGACCGTGAAAGGCTCTCCAAGGCTATATAAAAGATCGATCGACTGATTGAAGTTGGTGTTGTTCCATGTCGGGATGTACTCGAAGCCGATCAGACTCGTATATTTGCCCGCCTGCAGGTTGATTCCGCTTCCGATAGGCACGGTATATGTCAGGTAAACCTGGGTCGGATCCATCCATCCTGTAGGATTCTGCGGACCAAGCTGAGTCCCATAGTAGCTGGTAAGGCCGTGCATAACCTGTGCGGTATTCAGGAAGTTCAAGTCGATTACGAAGCCCGGCTGCTTCTCTACCGCGCGGTTGATGTACAACTCGGCCTGGTTCGGTTCGAAGCTGCTTGCGCCCATGTAATCGAATACGCGGTAGAGGTTATTTCCGGTCACAGGCTGGTTGAAATTGTAGTTGGTTCCGAAATCCAGCAAGCCATGAATTGCGATACCGGTTTTGTCAGCCAGGTTCTTGCGTGCCGATGAAATCCAATCGCCGAACTGATTCGCCTTCTGCGCGACGCGTGACAAGAGCCCAGCCGACTTAACTTCAGCAACCAGCGCGTCCCCGGATTCTGCTGAAACGGCGACGTGCGACGCATCGGCGAGTTCGATTTTTCTCTTTGCCGAGACCGAGGACGGTCCTGTCGCGAGAGTCGCAGCCTCAGGCGCTACTTCAGCGATCGGGAGGCGGCTGGTAACGCGATGAGACTTCAGAGCGTGACGCTGCCGCGGTTTCGCAATCACTTCCGCGGGATTGGCGGCCGGCTCCGATATGGTCGGTGCGTCCTTCGAAGCTTCTTCTGGCATCGAGGCGGACGACCGAGGCGGCAGCTTTGCTGCTGCCGTCAGGCGCGTCGCCGGCTCGGCGGCGAGAGACAGTGTCAGTGCGCCAACCGAGGCAATCCAGACCCAGACGACAAGACGCCAGTTATTCGCTCCTATCGGCATCGTTCGACCGTTCTTCGAACCAGCTAATCTGTCTTTCGGATCGGGTCCAACTCGCTACTGGCGGTTTTCGGACCTGATCAACAGAAAATGTCTCGCAATCTATTTCCAACACGAACGCCACTCGGCAGACTCCTAAGGCATCGAGGCGAAAGACCTTTTGAGGGAACAGCTACCAGGCATGCGCATCCGGCCCGGAACCGAGAGGACTGCGATCAATATCGAAGGAGTAGTGCGATCTAGTCAGGACGACTGCGCCGAATCATGGCGGAAGCTGCAGTCATCCGATCTGCCCACGCGTTTCGCGAGCAGCCACGATGAGGACGAGCAGCGCCAATCAACTCCGGAGCGATTCCTGCGATGGCTCGCCGGGGCACTGACGCTCGCGGCGGTACTTGCCAGCGCGGTGTTGCTGATTTCGGATGCGACTCCTCAGCTCGCCGCGCTCTTGCGGATGCTTATCGCGGAAGCGCTGAGAGCGTGGGAATTGTTCTCTCACGCGCCTCTATCAGCGTTGCCGCTCCTGCTCGCGGGCGCGTCCTACACGGCGTTGCAGGGCTTTTTGCGTCCACCGCCGATGGAACTGCTGCGGCGGTTGATGCTCGGGGCGGCCTTCCTGCTGTGGGGCGTTGTTCAACTTATGCCTCCGAGTGCGCTTGCCGCGAATCTCGGCGATCTCGTGATCGCGCTATATGTCTTCGACCTCGGCCTGATGGTCCAGGCCGAATTGCAGTGAACTGAGAAATAAGCGGCGTGCGCCTGCGCTGAAGGTGATCTTAGCTGTGGGTGGCAGTGATGCATCGCCGGAGAAACCCGCCGCGCGGCAAAGGAATCGCGTCGCCGCAGCAGGTGACGAAGGCAATTCATCGAGGTTTTTTGGTATTCCTCTCAAAAGGCCTCGGTTAAGATTGCAAGACTTTGTAGCCTTATCGTCAACGCTTGGACACTAACGTGATATCTTCTCGCGAGTCGTTTGAGCTGGTCTTCGTCGTCTAGTTCAATGGTCTGGTCTCGGAGATCACGAAAAAGCAAATGTTTCGGGAGAAGTAATGTTGAGGCAAACTTATTCGCTTCAATCTCTTCAACGTCAATTGCTTTCGAGGAAAGGCCGTCGCGAAGATTAACACGAATCGGTCGATCGACGTGTACCTCCTAGCCCTTGTGAAGCGTGATGTGGCCAATTTCGTGCGCAATGGTAAAGCGCTGACGATTGGTGATCCGCGAGGCATTCCATCCTGAACGCGGCCGACTGAGCGACGAGAAGTTGCCCTTAGCGCGAGTCGTGGGCGCATCTTTTCGCCGGCGCGATCGGGCTGTTCAAGAACCCAATGAGCCATAGGAATGTTAAAATAGGTGTGCAGGAAGCGGCCGAATTGATTGGTCTAGCAAACTACCTGCTACGAGTCATCGACAATCGTCGCGCCGAGTAGTCGGCGGCTACTGGTGCCCTCGGTGAGGTAGATGCCTCGAGCAAGGTCGGCCTAGTCGGGTCTGGAAACGCACGATTCCAACCCGGTATGACATCGGCCGCATCTGAAAAGTAAAGCGGGGGCGGAGCGCGATGCGCTCCGCCCCCGCGGTATCGTTCATGAGTCAGCCGCGGCTCAGTAGTAATCCACCGGATCGATCTGCCGCTTCGCGCCGTACCAGAAGAGCATGTTCTCCGTCAGGCCCTGCCAGGTGAACTTGCCCGGCGGCAGCAACAGCCGCTTGAACATCGACTTCAGCGAATAGAATTCCTTGGTGCAGCGCCACACGCCTTCCTCGACTTCCTGCGGCGACATGTTCTTGGGCACGAACATGCAGCGGAAGTTGTTGGTGAAGAGGTCGGCGTCGGGGATGATCACGCGGCCCTCGGCCTCGAGCTTCTCGCGCATCGGCGTGCCCTTGCGCGGCGTGACCGTGTTGAAGAAAGCCTCGGGCGCCTTGACCTCGTGCAGGAACTTCATCGTGTCGTTGAAAATCTGTGGGCGGTCTTCCTCGAGCCCGAACAGGAAGTTGAGCGAATAGTAGATGCCGTACTTCTCGAGGCGCTTGAGCAGCTTCTTGTACTGCCCGGCGTGATTCTGAATCTTGTTCATCGACAGCAGGCTCTCCTGGCTTATCGACTCGACTCCGATATTGACGTGGAACACGCCGGCCTTGGCCGCGAGCTCGAGCAACTCCTCGTCGTGATTCGAGTTGACGGTCCACAGGCACGAGAAGCGGATATTGAGCGGCTCGAGCGCCTTGAACAATTCCTTGGCGAACTTGTGCTTGCCCGTTATCTGATCGTCGATGAACTGGAAGCGGCGGAAGCCCGTGATCTTCATCGTCTGTTTGATTTCCTCGACGATGTCCTCGACCGGGCGCGTCCGATACGAACCTTCGTAGAAAACCGGAATCTCGCAGAACGAGCAGCGATAGGGGCATCCGCGGCTCGCCTGGATCGGCACGGCCTTGAACAGGTAGCGGTTGAGCTTCAGGAGCTCGTGGCGCGGGCGCGGCAGATTTTTGAGATCGTGGACCTTGTCAGCCTTGTAAACCTGCTTGAGTTTGCCGTCGCGCCAATCCTGCAGTAGCGCGGGCCATACGAGGTCGGCTTCGCCCTTCACGACGGCGTCGCAATGATGGAGCGCCTCTTCGGTTTGCAGCGTCGAGTGGAAGCCGCCGAAAACCACGGGAATGCCGCGTCGGCGAAATTCGTCGCCCAACTCGTAGGCGCGGAGCGACGCGCCGATCGTCGTCGTCATCCCGACGAGATCCCATCCGCCGTCCCAGTTGATGTCTTCGAGGCGCTCGTCGCAGAGCGTGACGTCGTATTCGTCGGGCGTGAGCCCTGCGAGCAGGGGGATCATGAGGCCCATGATCAGGCGCCACCTGGTCTTGTGCGGGGTGCCGTCGAGATGGACTGTCGTGGGTTGCACCAGCAGGATCTTGGGTTTCTTACCGCTCATTGCCTCTCGCCAATCCTCCGTTCAAGCCGGACTTGAGTTCGACGGCGCGACGCCCTCGTGCCGTGCCGTAAGCCACATGAGCACTGCGGCGAAAACATATGTGCCGAATGCTGTGCCCCAAGCAAACCACTCTAACCGATTGGTTAGGCCGAATACTACAAGCAAATACGCGAAATCTCGCCCGCTCCAGCGGTCGACGGCATCGAGCCATTTGGCCGCTGCATCGCCATGGATATGAAATGCGCGCCAGGTCGCGACCGCGCACATGCCAAAGCCTCCGAGCACGAGTGGGATCAGGTAAAGGTACGCGCTGCTCATGCTCGCGCGATAGCATCCGAGGAACACGCCGATGAAAATCGCGACATGGACGATATTATCGGTCGCGATATCGAGCTGGCCGCCGAACTTGCTCTCGGCCATCTTGAGCCGCGCGAGCTCGCCGTCAACGCCGTCGAGCGTGACGGATAAGAGGAAAAGAATCGCGGCCGCCAAGCGTGTCCAATAGCCAGGAATCGCGAACAGCCACGCGCATCCGAACCCCAGGAGCGTATTAGCGAGCGTGACCTGGTTCGGCGTGATCGCGGTGCGTGCGAGGCGGTAACTGATCCGCCACGACAGTTTGCGATCGATAAGCCGCGCCAAAACAGCGTCCTTTGCCGCTGTTTCATGACGCAGCTCCCGCGCGAGGCGCAGCTCGGCTTCATCGCGATCCTCTGGGCGGCCGTTAAGTGCGAAGGGCAGCAGCGCCGCGGCCGCAGGGCTGATGTCGTTGACGATACCGCCGCGCCTCAAAATTTCGGCGACGGGGCCAACGGAGATCTCGCCACCGCGATCGTGGTCGGTTGTGACCGTGCGCGTAACGATCCCGCTGCCACCCTCGTATTTGGAGATGAGCTGCTCCAGTTGAGGCCTCGTCACCACGAGGTTGCCGGATAGCGAGAGCACGGCGCCGTCCGGAGCGAGGCTCCGGACCGCCTGATCAGCTGTCTCGACGATTAGAACGTCGCGATGGCTCCCGAAGCGGCCAAGTGAGCGTGATACATCATCCTTATGCTCGGGCGGGACGACGATAACGAAGCGTCTGATGCCGGCGCGCTCGCAATTGATCATCAGCCGCTCGAGCAGCGGGCGCCCGAAAATTATGTTATCGGCGCGCGAGGGCGCCGCGATTAGTGCGGTTTCAATCACGTCCTGCTCAACCCCTCTGCAATCCACTTATCCAAATTATCGTCGGACAATCCGGCAATTCCGGCCAAGGTAACATGCACTTAATGCAGAAGCGAGAAGCCACGCTTCTGCGAATCCACTTCTTTTATCAGACGGACTGCTTGAGTTGAGTCCATTTTCGCGGCATCTGCGCAGTCACTCGATTGCGCCGCGCAGCATTGCGCCTGCTCTGATCAAGGCCAGAATGCCCATCGCCTGGTCGATCACCATGGAAAATATACCGACGAATAATGATTAGACTGCCCAGCGGGTTCCAGTCAGCCATGGTACGCGCCTTGCGTATACGCTGATGCATCTTGAGCGACGGCTCGCGCGGATTTTGCGAGACCGACCCGGGTCGCCCGCGCGAACCGGGCAGGAGGCGAAAACTAATGCGCAAAATTCTTTAATGGTGCATGCGATCGCGGAATACCCCGCGCGAGAAATCCGAGCTTGGATCGACATTTTTGCTTGGATGCCGCCGGACTCGACCAGGATGCACCTGGCAGGAAAGAAGCCAAAACGAAGATCTCTTTAACCGCGTTATAGAGGCTGGTCGCTTTGAATGCTAAGCTCTAATGCGACAAATGGGTTCGGTTAAGGCAATATTATTCGACTTCGGCGGCACGCTCGACGGTCCTAGCCATTGGCTCGACCGTTTTCTCGCGCAATATCGCGCCGCTGGAATCGAAATCAGCCGTGGTGAACTCGCCCCGGCATTCGATCACGCGACGAAGACCGGCTACGGCGCGACGCGCGTGCTCTCGCGCTTTCGCCTGACAGACCTGGTGCGTTTCCTCGTCGGTCAACAAATCGAATATCTCCGCGCAAGCGGTCCCGAGCCGGTTCGTCAGATGATTGCGAACGTGGACGGCAAGCAGCGTCATCGGATCGTCGAGCAGATAACGATGTCTTTCGTCCGCGAGACGAGGGCTGGACTCGCCGAGAACAAGTCGTTGCTCGCGAGTCTGAAGAATCGTTTCATGCTCGGCGTGGTCTCGAACTTCTACGGCAACCTTGATGCGATTCTCGACGAGGCCAGCATGGGAAAGCTCTTTGCGAGCGTCGCCGATTCGAGTAAGCTCAAGCTCTTCAAGCCCGATCCCGGAATCTTTACGGCTGCGCTCAAGTCGCTCCGCCTCGAATCAGCCGAGGCGGCGATGGTCGGTGATTCTCTCGACAAAGATTGCGCGCCGGCACATCGCCTCGGGCTTCGCACCGTCTGGTACAACGCGCATCCGAATGGACGCGGCGATAGCGAGGGCGTCGCGGATTTCACGATCGGCACGCTCGCGGGTTTGAACGACATCAACTGGTGACGATGATGCAAGGCGCGATCATAGCAGCGGGACGCGGAGAACGGCTCCGTATCGCGCGCGATGACTTGCCCAAGCCTCTGGTCGAGCTTGGCGGCGAGACGATGCTAGTGCGCCAGGCGCGCGCGTTGCTCGCCGCGGGCGCATCTTCGGTTGTTGCGATCGTCAACTCCGAAACCGCGCGCGCCGCCGAGCGTATCAAGCTTGTCACACCGCCGGACGTCAAAATCGTCGTTAAAGATACGGCGAGCTCGATGGAGACGATGCTGACGCTCGGCGACTGGCTTACACCTGGATGGTTCGTGGCGGCGACAGTTGATTCGATCGTTCCGGCGCCGGAACTTGCGCGATTCGTCGCCGAGGCGCGACGGATCGTTGAGCATCGTAGCGACGAAGAAGCTGCGGGCGTCCTTGGCGTAACGCGATGGCGCGGCGATCGTAAGCCGCTGTTCGTAAATGTTTCAAAGGAGGGACTGATCACACGTCTTGGAAGCGAAGAGACTTCCAGCGTCACTGCCGGACTGTATTTCCTGCATACACGGATTTTTGCGTTGGCCGGCGAAGCGCGACGCGCCGGCCTCGACGCACTTCGTCGATTTCTGGCCTTGCTGATCGACAATCGGATGAAGCTGTACGCAGTGGAAGTTGCCGGCGCGATCGATGTGGATGAACAGAGCGACCTCGAGGCCGCCCGTCGCGCGTTACGGAGCATATGATGAGCTACCGTGCGTTGGGAATTTACCGGGAGCCGGAGTTTTCGCCGGGCAAGGTCGAGGCCGATGCCGCAATCCTCGACAGTGTGCTCGCCGAACTCGCGCGCGAAGGCTACGAAACCTCAACGATGGACGCGCAGAGCTTCGGCATGGGCGCGCCCGTCGAAGCCGACATCATCCTCGCCATGTGCCAGGGCGAGAAGGCATTGAAGCGCCTTGCCGAAGTCGAGCAGGCAGGCGCGATCACGATCAACTCTGCGCTAGCGATCCGCAACTGTTATCGCGACCTGCTCGCGTCGGGGCTGCGGCAGGCTGGCGTACCGACTCCGGCGGGAGCGCTGATTCCGACTGATGGGCCGATCGATTTGCGACGCCTCGTTGGTATGGACCTGAGCAGCGGCGTATTCGTCAAGCGCGGGGACCTGCACGCGCTCGCCGCGGACGACGTGCAGCGTATCGTTGGCCGCGCCGAGCTCGAATCGACGCTGAAGGGATTTGCGAGCCGCGGTGTGCCGATGGCCTACGTGCAGCAGGAAGCGGTCGGCGGCGTCGTGAAATTCTATGGCGTCGCGGGTGGATACTTTTCCGCGCTGCCCGAAGGGGACGAGATTCCCGAAGCTGCCGTGCGCGGCCTCTCGGAAGCGGCGCATCGCGCGGCCGCCGCGCTCGGCCTGGTGGCGTGGGGGGGGGACGCGGTCTTGAGTGGCGATCGATTTGCGATTATCGACTTTAACGACTGGCCAAGTTACGGCCGCGTCCGCGCCCAGGCCGCGCGCGCGATCGCGCACCATGCGATCTCGATGATGAGCAGGCCGCGGCGACTCTCCGGTCGAAGCGAGGAAGGATTAAAGACTCCGCTCACCTGATGGCTACATCTAAAGGCAAGCTGCCCCATATCGCGACTCAGGTTCCGGGACCCAAGTCAAAAGAGATTTTCCAAGAGGAACAGGCGCACATCGCCCCCGGCCGCCAGCGAATCTCGCTGCTGGCCGGGGTTGCGTTCGATCACGGCGAAGGTGCGACGCTCACTGACGCCGACGGCAATACATACGTCGATTTCTTTGCCGGCGTCGCAGTCGCGAGCTTAGGCCATGCGCATCCTGGATACTCGAAAGCTCTCGGCGAGCAGGCTGCGCGGCTCACCGTCGGCACTTTCGCGACCAAAGAGCGCGCTGAGGCGTTCAAACTGCTCGGCGAAGTCGCGCCCGGCGATCTGAAGCGCGCTCATCTGTATAGCGGCGGCGCTGAGGCGGTCGAAGCTGCGCTGCGTCTCGCACGATCTGCAACCAAGAAGCACGAAGTTGTGAGCTTCTGGGGCGGATTTCACGGCAAGACCGGCGGAGTGATCGGTCTTATCGGCGACGAATCGAAGCAGGGCTACGGCCCGCTGCCGGGCGGCCGCTACCAGGTGCCCTACGCCGATTGTTACCGATGCCCGTTCAAGCTGAAGCATCCGTCCTGCGGCCTTGCGTGCGTAGATTTTGCGCGCGAGCAGGTGAAGAACAGCTCCGCCGGTGAAGTTGCGGCGGTGCTGGTCGAGCCGATGCAGGGCACTGCCGGCAACGTGATCCCACCCGATGACTGGCTGCCTGCGATCGCGTCGATGGCAAAGGATTTGGGTGCGATGCTCGTCGCCGATGAAATGATTACCGGCTTCGGCCGCACTGGAAAATGGTGGGGCGTTGAGCACAGTGGTGTGACTCCCGATGTCGTTACCGTGGGCAAAGGGATGGGCTCGGGTTTCCCGGTCTCTGGCGTGCTCCTCAGTGATGAGCTCGGCAAGGCGCAGCCGTTCGGCAAGCCGAGCGCGTCGTCGTCGAGTTACGGCGGCAATCCGCTCGCAGCGGTGGCCGTATCCGAGACGATCAAGACGATTCGCAAGGAAAAGCTGGTTGAAAACTCGCGGCGCGTCGGTGATCGGATGCTCACGCGGCTCCGTGAATTCGTCGAGAAGTACGAATTCATCGGCGACGTGCGCGGCAGGGGACTGATGATCGGAATCGATCTCGTCCGCGACCGGGACACCAAGCAGCTCCTCAACCGTAAGGTCACCGAGCATATCTTCAAGGAGTGTCTCCAGCGCGGGCTCATCACGATGAGCTATTTCCCGCGCGTGCGGATCAATCCACCGCTGGTGATCACCGAGCAGCAGGCTGACTCCGGCGTCGATATCCTCGACGAGGTGTTCGCGGACGTTGCGGATCACGTTGACTGGCGCGCCGCCTGAAGCAGCACCGATCATCGTGTTATGAATGAGAATGGCAACGCGGCGCTGTTTCTGGATCTTGCCGGCACGTTGGTGAAGATCGATGAGACGCGATCGATCCCGCGCGACGCGCGCGGCAATCTCAAGATCGAGCTGCTGCCGAACGTCGCCGAGAAACTCGCACCGATGCGCGATCACCTCATGCTCGTTGTCACCAACCAGGCGGGAATCAATCGCGGATGGTTCACGATGGAGCAGGCCGAAAGCGCGATGCGCGAGCTTGATCACAAGCTCGGCGACGTCCTCATGGGTTGGCAGATTTGTCCGCACGTGCCCGACGACAACTGCGCCTGCCGCAAGCCCAAGCCCGGCATGATTACCGAGCTCGCGGAACTCTACGGCGTTGACCTTCGCAACTCGACGATGATCGGCGATCAGGATGTTGACGAGGAGGCGGCGAAAGCCGCCGGCGTCGCACGTTTCATCCCCGCACGCGAATTCTTCGGCTGGGACTGAGCAGACTTCAATGAGTGACGGGTTGTTCGAGAGGATTCGTGCCGCGTCGAAGGCAGTGACTGATCGCGCTCAGTTCGTGCGCATCGACCACGATCGAATCGGAAGCTATGCGGCGTCGCTGCCGGCCGATCGACTCGTGCGGCCGACGCTCGATCCGAAGACGCATTTTCTCGGCCACGGCGAAGCGACCGCGATCTTCGTGCTGGTGCTCGATACGATCAACTTCGGCTCCGGCTACTTTCCGCATCTGGCGAAGCGTCCGGGCCAATCCGGCTATTTTACGATTGCGTCAGGTCTCAAGAATCGTTTCGAAGAGCGCGGCCCTTTCACCGCTGTAGAGCTTTCAAGATTCAGCCGCACCGAATGTGCGCGGATGCTCAGCCAGGATCTCACCAACCTGCCGATCGTCGAGCTGGTCGAGCTGCTCACGTCCGCGATGCGCCAGCTCGGATGGTTTCTGATCAACAACTACGGCGCGAGCTTTGCCGACATGCTCGGCGGCGCGGCGGGATCGGCCGAGACGCTGGTGCGAACCCTCGAGCGGATGATCTTCTTCCGCGACGTCGAGAACTACGCGGGGATGGAAGTTCCCTTCTACAAGCGCGCGCAACTGATGGCTGCCGATCTCGCGCTTGCTTGCGACGGTGAAGGCTACGGCCGTTTCGATGATCTCGATCACCTCACGATTTTTGCTGACAACCTCGTGCCGCACGTGCTCCGCGTGGACAAGGTGCTCGCCTACGACGAATCGCTCGTGCGCCGAATCGAAGCCGGCGAGTTGATCCCATCCGGCTCGCGCGAGGAGATCGAGATTCGTGCCTCTGCGCTGCACGCGGCGGAATTGGTCCGCGCCGCGCTTGAACAGAAGGGTGTGCGCGCTCGCTCGATTGATCTCGATTACCTGCTTTGGAACCGCGGCCAGCAGCCTGAGTACAAGGCCATACTGCGGCACCGTACGAAGACTGTCTTCTACTAGAAGCCACGGTGCAGTCGCGCGATTGCATCGATGCAGTCCCGCGCCCGCCGTTGTGGTCACGGAACCCAAAAAAACCTAGCATTCGCCTACTATTCCGATGTGGCAGGGCGCTTGCTCTACACGCCGGCAGGGGAGAACGACAATGATCGCATCCATTATTATCGGACTCATCGCCGGATGGTTGACCGGCAAGCTTTTGAACGGCGAAGGCTACGGCGCGGTGTGCGATATTTTACTGGGCCTGGTAGGCGGGATTGTCGGCGCCGCGATATTCGCGATGATCGGACTCCATGCGCACAACGCGCTCGGTGCAATCGTGATTGCGACGACGGGCTCGATTGGATTGGTTACCCTGACGCGAATCCTCAACGACGAGCTGTGATCGAAATCAATCTTTGAGGTCCTGGGCAGCGTTTTGGTTTCCGTGAGCGCTTCGCGCTAAGTTGAGCGGGACCACTGCTCAATTCGCGTGGAGGGTCACATGAAAATCGGAATGCTGGCTTTCGTTGCGAGTTACACGATCGACCCTGCCGCCGCCGCGCGCAAACTCGAGGCCGCCGGCTTCGAATCGTTCTGGCTGCCCGAGCATCCCATTATCCCGGTCGAGCACAAGACGCCGTTCCCGCGCGGCGACGGCAAAATTCCCAAAGCCTACTACCACATGATCGATCCGTTCGTCGGCCTCGCGCTGGCCGCCGCCGCGACGGAAACGATAAAGCTTGGCACCGGCATTTGCCTCGTACCTGAGCGCGACCCAATCGTTACCGCCAAGGAAGTCGCGACGCTTGACTACTACTCGGGCGGCCGCTTCCTGTTCGGGATCGGCGCCGGATGGCTCAAGGACGAGAGCGAGATCATGGGCGTCGATTTTCGCCGCCGCTGGCCCACCACCCGCGAGTACATCCGCGCGATGAAGGAGCTCTGGACACGCGACGATGCATCGTTCGAAGGCGAGTTCGTAAAGTTTCCCGCCGTCAAGTGCAATCCGAAGCCCAAGCAGCAGCCGCATCCACCGGTGATCGTTGGCGCCGGCGGCGATCGCGCGCTCAAGAATACCGCTCTAATCGGCGAAGGATGGGGTCCCATCGCCCTTGAGCCCGCCGCGCTCAAGGCCGAGCTCGCGAAGCTTAAGAAGCTTTGCGACGAAGCGCATCGCGACTTCAGCAAGATGGAGATTTCCGTCTTTTCACCGCTAGGTGGCAAGGACGCAAAGCGCGCCCGGGACGAATACGCCGCCGCGGGAGCGCATCGGCTGGTCGTCTTTCCCGAGTCACTCGAGCCTGAGCAGGCCGATCGCGAGATCGAGCGGCTTGCGCGCCAGTGGATCGGTTGATACGCGGCGCGATCGCCGGTTTCGGCCAGGTCGCAGCGCGGGCGCATCTCGCGGGATGGCAGACGCGTCGCACGATCAACGTCGGCGTGATCTTCGACCCGGTCGCCGAACGCCGTCACGAGGCCTTTCGGCTCATCCGCGCCGTGCGCGTCTATGATGACTTCGAGTTGATGCTCGATGGCGAAGCGCTCGACTTTGTCGATATCGCGAGCCCCCCCGCGATGCATGCCGATCTTGCACGGATCGCTCTGGAAGCCGGCGCGAACGTGATCGTCGAGAAGCCGCTCGCGCTATCGCTCGCGGACTTTGACGACCTCGCGCGCCGAGCTGACAAGCATGGGCGCGTTCTGATGTGCGTGCATAACTGGAAATTTGCGCCGCCGTACGTCGTCGCGCGTATGGCAATAGCCGAGGGCCGCGTCGGAGCCGTTCACTCGATGTCAATCGATCGCTTGCGCACCGAGCCTGCCGGAACGGGAGGCGCGGGCGCGCTTTGGCGGCAGACGGCGGCCTCGGGCGGCGGAATCCTGATCGATCACGGATGGCACGTGTTCTACCTGATGCAGTGGCTGCTCGGCGGTGCCGCGCCACGCTCGGTCGCGGCGCGTCTTGGATTTCCGGCGGGCAGCGATGCGGACGACGAGGCCGAGCTGGCGATTACATTCGACGGATGCGCTGCGACGACGCATCTCTCATGGCACGCTCCCGAGCGACGCACCTCGGCGCGAATCGTCGGCGAGCGTGGTCGCCTGGAAATCGAGGGCGACCGCGTGCTGCTCGTTGATGACAGCGGCAAGGCCGCCGATGACGTCTCGGTCGCGGATGCGCCCGACGATTCGTATCACTCTGCCTGGTTCGGTGGCGTTGCGGCGGAGTTCGAGGCGGCGCTCAGGTCAGGACCAGCGTCGGAGGTTGCGCGGCGAAATCGCGCCGAAGCCCGCAACTGCATGGCGACTATCGAGGCCGCGCGCTTATCTGCGACTCAGGGCGGCGCGAAGCTCCAAATTGATGGTTAGCCGGTCGACTCCGCTGTTTCGTGACGGCTGAGAGATCAAGGACGGGCGCAATTCAGACTTATCAACAGGTTTTTACGGGCAATTGATGCAATCGTTACTGACCGATCGGACGGGCGGTATTGACAATCCGGTTCACCAGCGTAGAGTTACGATTGACCGATAGGTTAGCGGCCTGGGTTGGGGTCTTTTGCACGCTTCTGGCCCTCAACCCCTGGAGGGGGGATGATGTTGTCAGCACCACCTATCGCCTCAGCGATGACCATGGCGTTGACGAGCGACGACGTTCGATTTTTTTTATGACCGCAGCCGAAGCCAAGGCCTCACCTGAGCAACCAGGGCAAGCGCAGGATTCGCGCGACGAAATCCTGCGTGCCGCGATGCAATTGTTTGCCAACCGAGGCTTTCACGAAACGTCGATGTCTGAAGTTGCGCGTGCGGCTCGGGTCAGCAAGGCGCTGATTTTCTGGCACTTCAAGACCAAGGAAGAGCTTTTCTTTGCGGTGCTCAGCCGCCTGCTCGAGCCTTACGTGATCGATTTCGCTGAGGAGGCGGGCAAGCTCGACGAACGCGCGCAGATACTGAAACTGGTCGAATCGTACCTCTCGTTCGTGCGCGAGAATGCAAGCTCGGTGCGTTTTTTCCTCGCACAAATGCTCCACGATCAGCGTACTTCGGACCCGCTGAGTGGACAGGTATTGCAACTCTACAACGGCTACCGCGGGATGCTGACCGCGCTTATCGACCGTGCGCAAAAAAAGGGAATTTGCACTTGCAGGTTCGCACCCCGTGCGGGAGCGGGCTTCCTGGTATCGGCGCTTAACGGAATTCTAATCGAGGACTTGTTCACGGGCGGCAGTTCGGTCGATACGGAGGGCGCGGTTGCGATGGTTGGGGGATGGCTCTTCGGCGAGTCAACTCCTCCCCCGGGCGGCAGCGCGGCCGCCTGATTCGGCTACACGACCGGAGACACTTAAGACTATGCGTGTTCCGCTTAGACAGATGATCGATCTCGGACGTTACATGAGCGCCCGCAAGCGCGCCGGCGAGAAGTACTTCCCGATCGTCCTGATGCTCGAGCCACTCCACGCCTGCAATCTCGCGTGTATCGGATGCGGCCGGATCGTCGAATACAAGGACACGATTCGTGACATGATGTCACTCGACGAGGCGCTCGAATCGGCTAACGAATGTGGCGCGCCGATCGTTTCGATCTGCGGCGGCGAACCGCTGATGTACAAGCATATCGGCCCGCTCACCAA
>JASHQJ010000045.1 GCA_030037595.1 Candidatus Binataceae bacterium | reverse complement strand
CTCAAACAGTGGAAGCGCGGCTCCAAAGTCTATGCAGAAATGCGCAGACTCGGACTGTCGGAACTAGATGCAGCGTTGGCTGCCAGGGTGAACCAACGCTGGTGGTCGCGTGCTGCCAAGCTGGTTCACGTCGGACTTACCTCCCGCTACTACGACCGACTGGGAGTTCCCCGACTTGCCCACTAACCTCAACCTTCCGAACCGCCGGATGCGGACCACACCGCACCTCCGGTGGTGTGGCAGGGAGTAGCGGTGCGCCGCTACCCCCCTATGCCGATTCTCCCGACGCGCGGCTTCCGCCTCGAACGTCAACCGCGGGCGAGGCTTACTGCATGCCGCTGTTGACCGCCTCGGAGGCGTCCTGGTGAGTCGCGCCAGGATGGTCTGTCATGTAGCGAGTAACCTGTTGCTCGTGAATTCCGTTGGCGAGGTTGATCGCAGCGTTCGTCGAGTTGGGGAAGGAACCCCCATCTGAAGATGCATGTTGTAAGGCTGCGGCGTTCTGTGATCCGAAGCTGTCGCCGAGTTGGGCGGCGCGACGATAGTCGGCAAGCGCGGCACCATATCTGCCCAGCTTTTGCTGCGCTGCCCCGCGATTGTTGTATGCCTCGGCGTAATTCGGACTCTCAGCGAGGGCCCGATTGTATGCCTCGACGGCCTGCTGCTCGCGGCCCAGCCGGTCATACGCGTTGCCGAATGCATACCAGTTGCGCGCGTTGGCAGATGGTCCGGCGACTGTCTCACCGCGGTTGAGGCCGTCGAGTTCAAGATCGAATCTGCCCATGTGCGAGTATGCGGCCGCGAGATTGGTCCAGTAGTTCGGCGTTTGCGGGGAAAGCTGCACAGCGCGCTCGTAGGCTGCTGCGGACTTAGCCCACTGATGACTCTGCGCGTAGGTCGAACCGAGTGCATTGTACGCCTGCTGCCATTGGGGGTTTAACTCCACGCAACGTTCGAACGCGCGGGAGGCATTGGCGTAGTCGTTGAGCCCGACGCCGTAAGTGTTGCCGAGATAGAACCATGCTGTGGGATTGGAGGGCTCCGCCGCGAGCCATGCCTGGTCGTATCGCAGCAAGCCGTTCCAGTCCTTCGCCGCAACATATCGATTTGCCTCTTGAGGCGAGAAAGCGTGAGCCGGCGCGGATACAGATAGCGCGAGAACAACGACCAACAGCGGTATCGCGAAACGCGACTGGTGCGAGCGTTCCATAAGGTCGGAATTTCCGTTTTGGCGTTTTCGAATGTGTTTTTCATAGTCCGCCTCCCGGATGTAGCACAAGCGACCCGTGCACCCTTGCTTCGGGGTTCGATCGCCAGATGGGAAAGAGGGCGAATAATTCGCAAACAACTAACGCGATGTCCTTGCCATCGGAAAAATTCTCCTAATCCTTTCGAGAAATATTTTCACTGCCCTGCGTTCGCTCAGCAGATAAGTTCGAATTTCCATCAAATAGTTCCCATTTAAAGGAAGGCATAGTCATTGCTCGACTTACCGAAGACGCGGAGATCCGCGCGCGGCGTCTTTAACTTGTCCGAGTCACTTAGGACCCTCGCACTGTTGCCGAATGGGATTGGACGGACATCAGCAGAAGTAACGCGAGGAAGATGCTTTCCCATAGCCAGAGTGTGCTGCCAGCGGTCGGGCAGGACTGGAACTTTTCGTGCATCGTAATCGAAGACGTGACGCCTTCAATCGACGGCGGCCGCTTCCCAGTGAAGCGCACGGTCGGCGAGCCCTGCATCGTGGAGGCGGATATTTTTCGCGAAGGTCACCAGACCCTGCGTGCCGTCGTTCAATGGCGATGCGATCGCAACGAGGGATTCGCCGAAGCTCGTATGCGACCGATCGGCAACGATCGATGGCGCGGCGAATTCACGCCGTCGGAGAACGCCCGTTACTGGTACGGAATCGAAGCGTGGACGGATGTTTTCACGTCGTGGCTCGAGGACTTCAGGAAGAAAGCCACGGCCGGGCGCGATATCGCCTCCGACCTGCTCGAAGGTCTCGCCTACCTGCAAGCGGCCTTCGGGAGAGCGAGCGGTGACGACGCCGCCCTGATCGCCGCGTGCATTGCGGTTCTACAGCGAACACACGATCGCGCCGCGCTCGTCGATGCGCTCGCGGACCGGCGGATAGCGGAAGTCGCCGATCGCGTCCTGGAAAGATCGGGAGCGACGCGGCTCGATCCGATGCTCGAGCTCGTCGCCGACAGGCCGAGCGCGCGCTTCAGTTCGTGGTACGAGATGTTCGTACGCTCGCAGACTTCGGATGCGAAGCACATCGGAACTTTCCGAGACGCAGAGGCGCGACTGTCGGATATCAGCGCGCTCGGTTTCAACGTCCTATACCTGCCCCCGATCCATCCGATCGGGCATACGAATCGAAAGGGTCCCCGCAATTCGCTTAACGGAGGCAAGGGCGCCCTTGGAAGTCCGTGGGTGATCGGCAACGAGGCCGGAGGACATACGGCGATCGATCCGGCACTCGGAACACTCGCGGACTTCGATCGATTTGTTGCGACCGCGAGACGCCTCGGTATCGAGATCGCGCTCGATTTCGCCATTCAGTCTTCGCCGGACCATCCGTGGGTGCGGGAGCATCCGGAATGGTTCAGTCATCGGCCCGACGGCTCGATCAAGTACGCGGAGAATCCACCCAAGGAATACCAGGATATCTATCCGATCGATTTTGACACGGCAGATCGGCACGGATTGCTTCTCGAGCTCCTCCATACACTCGAGTTCTGGATTGCGCGCGGAGTTCGTATTTTCCGAGTAGACAATCCGCATACGAAGCCGATTCCAGTCTGGGAGTGGCTAATCAGGACAATCCAGAGTGAGCATCCGGAGGTGATCTTCCTGGCCGAGGCTTTCACCAGGCCGAAAGTCATGAAGGCTCTAGCCAAGGCCGGCTTTACTCAGTCCTATACCTACTTCACCTGGCGCAATTCGAAGTGGGAATTGACTGAGTATATCAATGAACTAATCCAACCGCCGATGTCCGACTTCTTCCGGCCGAACTTCTTCGCGAATACTCCGGATTCCTGTCGCCCGTCCTTCAGGCGGGCGGGCGGTCCGCCTTTAAACTGCGCCTGGTACTGGCCGCGACGCTTTCGCCCTCATACGGAATCTACAGCGGCTTCGAACTTTGCGAGAACCACGCGCTTCCGGGCACCGAGGAATATCTCAACTCGGAAAAGTACGAAATCAAGGTGCGCGACTGGAATGCGCCGGAGAATATCAAGGAGTTTATCACGCGAATCAATGCGATCAGATCTGGCAATGCAGCGTTGCGCGAGCTGACTAATATCCGATTTCTGCCGACCGACAACGACCAGATACTACTTTATGCAAAGACGACCAGTGACATGGATAATGTGCTACTGGTCGCCGTCAATCTCGATCCATCAAACGTCCAAACTTGCACCGCGACCGTGCCGCACGACGCGATAGGTACACTATCCGGCCAGAGCTATCGCGTAAAAGACCTTATTACTAATCAAAATTTCGTCTGGTCAGAGCGAAATTACGTTAGCCTAGATCCTGCTGTTCAGCCCGCGCACGTGCTGCGCGTGGAGGAGTTGCTGTGAGCGTGCGAAGCAAAGTGAGATTGATGTCGAGGAACGGCACGGCGCCTGAACCCCTTTGGTATAAAGACGCCATCTTCTACGAGCTCAGGGTTCGCTCTTACTACGATGCCAACGGCGACGGAGTAGGGGACTTCGAGGGTCTTACCAAGCGCCTCGACTATCTGCAGTCGCTCGGGGTGACTGCGCTGTGGTTGTAGCCTTTTTATCCGTCGCCGATGCGCGACGACGGCTATGACATTGCTGACTACGGCGACATTCATCACGATTGCGGCACGCTACGCGACTTCAAGGTCTTTCTTCGCGAGGCGCATCAGCGCGGCCTCAAAGTCGTAACTGAGCTGGTGCTTAACCATACTTCGGATCAACACGTATGGTTTCAGCGTGCGCGCCGCGCAGCTTCGGGAAGCGTGCATCGCGATTATTACATGTGGAGCGAGACTCCAGATCGTTTTTGCGACGTCCGAATCATTTTCCAG
>JASHQJ010000498.1 GCA_030037595.1 Candidatus Binataceae bacterium | reverse complement strand
TCCGGATCACGCCGCTGCGGCGTTATTTCTTCCGCGCCGTCTCGCAGACCGATGTGAACTATCGTGGCAGTGCGCTCAGCGAGGGCCGCGCGAACTTGGTTTACGGTGGGGACAGGCTGCCATGGGTGCCGATGGACGGGACGGGCGCGGGCAACTTTGAGCCGCTGAAATCGATTGACTGGCAGGTCCACGTCTATGGCGGCGCATCCCAGGAAGTGCAGGCGATGTGCGAGCGGCGGAGGATCGCGCTGCACGAGTTTCGGTGGCGGCGCGAAATGATCCACGCGGGACTGGAGCGCGACGCGATCTACCTGGTTCGCCCCGATGGATACGTCGCGCTGGCGCGCGTGGGCGGAGCGGCGCAGGCGCTCGCGTCGTACCTCGACACGCACGGCATCGCCACGCGCGGCTGAAGTAGTATTCACTCTCAGACGACCCTCTCACCTTAGTCCTCTCCTTGGTCAGGAGAGGCAACAGAAAGTTAACGGCGACTGCTTGAGATCGCTGGTGATGCTTCCTCATCCGAGCAAAGCGGGCGGGAGGCCCACAACCCTCACAGGGCTGGTGAGGGCAGGTCGCAGCGGCTGTTCACTAGGAGACACTTCATCAGATGCTGGAAGGTCGCCCTCACCCGCTGCTCGCTGCACTACGTCCGCGCGCATCGGCCTCTCCCTCCGGGAGGCTGTTACTGGCGCAGCACCGCCCGCTAGAAACAAGCGCTGCCGGCTTTGCCTGAAACCGCCCTGCTCGCCCAATCGCGGGCGCAGGTGGAGACCGTGATCGCGCAGTTGCGGCCGCCGTTGCGCGCGCACGCGGCCGGCGCATTATGCCGCGCGTCACCGGTCCCGTCGCCGAGCGTCGCCGCGTAAGTGTTGTTGTCGCCCGCGGCCAGCGCGGCGCAGGTTTCCCCGCTGCCGGCGTCGTAGGCGATGGCGGCGTAGTTCACCCGATTCTTGGAATTGTTGATGCAGTTCTGTTGTAGCTCCCACTGCCCGTCGCCGTTGTAGGTATCGACGCAGCTGTCGATGCAGCCGTTGATACTTTCCGCGCGCACCGTGAGCGGGACCAGGCTCAGAGCGGCAATGAACATCGCGATGGCAATTCGATGCGAGCCCGCGCATCTGGTCATGCCGGGGTCCTCTTCTGTTGCTGGTGCTTAGCGACTCGCTCGATGTGAACGCCCTGCCCGCTAGAACAAGCGCTTCTGGCCGTGCTTGAAGCCGCCCTGCTCGCCGATTGCCTCCGGCTTTGATGATTCCTGCGCCCGCTCCTGGCGTTCCGCAGGGTTACGTTCGTTGCCGCGTTCCGGTGAGCGCTCGTTGCCGCGACCGCGGCGTCCCCGCCCGCCGCGCCCGCCTTCATTGCCGCGCTCGCGCTGTTCTTCGGACGGAACGATCTCGATCGATCTCAGAAAGCCGTCACCCGCCGAGCGCGTCGTCAGCATCGGATCGTCTTTCAGCGCCATGTGAATCACGCGGCGGTCGCGCGGCGGCATCGGCTCGAGCTTCACCGGCTCGTGCTCGCGCTTGGCCCGCTCGCCCATCGAGAGCGCCATGCGATGCAGCTGCTGGCGGCGGCGCGCGCGGTACGACTCGATCTCGAGCGAGATCGGAACAGCATCCTTGATACGCCGCGCGAGGATTCGATTGACGAGATATTCGAGCGCGTCGAGGGTCTGGCCGTGGCGGCCGATCAAGATGCCGGAGCCGTCACCCTTGATTTCTAGTTCGATCGACTCGTCGTCAGCTTCGAGCGGGTGCAATTCGGCCTTCTCGCCCATCAGCTCGAGGATCTGGCCGAGGATTTTGATCGATTCGGCGCTTTGCTCGGCGATTTCGGCCGATTTGCGTCCACCATCGCTTTCGTCGGCTTCGGGAGCCGATTCGCGCGACTGACGACGCTCGGACGCGGCAGCGGCCGGTTCGGAATAGTCGCGAATCGGCGCGGGACGCTGCGGTTCGCTGCGTGGCGGCTCGGGACGCGCACTTCGCTCCGGCTCGCGCCGCTCACGGGTTAGCGGCGGAGCGGGCGGCGGCGCCTGCACGCCGCTCGAGGCTTCGTTTTTCGACCGGCGCGTTACACGCACGCGCGCGGCCCGCGCGCCGAGCCCGAGCACGCCCGTGCGTGGAGTGGCGAGCACTTCGATTGCGACGTCGTCCTCGCTCGCGCTGAGCTTTTCGAGGGCTTCTTTGATCGCCTCTTCAACCGAGGCGGCGGATGTTTCGATCGAGTCGTTGTTGCTCATGACGCGGGTGTATAAGCCTTCATTTCTCGATTCAGGAAATACTGCTGGATCACGCCCAGCATGTTTGAAGCAAAATAGTAGAGCACCAGGCCCGACGGAAAGTTGACCAGCATAACGGTGAAGATAAGCGGCGTCAGCATCATCATTCGCTGCTGGTTGGGGTCGGGCGAAGTCGGCGTCAGCCACTGCTGCGCGAGGCTGCTGACGCCCATCAGCAGCACGAGCACGGGCAGCCCGTGGCAATCGAGGTACGGAATCATCGGCATCCAGGAAATCGGCAGGCAGTCGGGCTTGGAGAGATCATTGATCCACCACGCGAAGGGCGCGTGACGGAGTTCGACCGAGTTGAGCAGCGCCTCGTAAAGCCCGATAAAGATCGGCAGCTGCAACGCCATCGGCGCGCATCCGCCGAGCGGGTTGACGTGATTGCGCCGGTAGAGGTCCATCATCTCGCGCTGGAGCTGCTCGTTGTTGTCCTTGAATTTCTCCTTGAGCCGTTCCATCTGCGGTTGCAGCCGCTGCATCTTGAGCATCGAGCGCTGACTCTTGATTGAGAGCGGCAGGAAGGCGAGGCGAATCGCGACGGTCATCAGCAGGATATCGACGCCCCAGTTGGGCGCGACGAAATGAAATAATTTGAGCGCGCGCAGGAAGATAAGCGCGAGCACTCCGGTCCAGCCGAAATCGATCGCGTGATGGAGAGCCGGGTTGACCGACTCGAGCGCCTCGAGCAGCTTCGGCCCCATGTAAACGCGAGTCGAGACGTGGTCGGTGTGATCGAAGAGCAGCCGCGCGATCGCTTCCTTGTCCGAATAGGCCATCGCGACCGTTCCCGACGCAGGATGAGTCGGCAGGAAGACGGACAAGAAGTAGCGGTCGCCAAAGCCCGCGTAGGTAATCGTCCCGGCAACCGGCGGAACGCCCTGGCGGAGTTTCTTTTCCTGCTCGGTGAAGACTTTGTCCTGCACGTCGGCCTGCAGCTCGGGGATATCGCGGTAGCCCTGCAGTGCGGCGAGCGACTGGCTCATCGAAACTCCGAGCTCATCGGGCTTGCTCGGCCCGCTCTCGGTCACGTCCATGTCGAAGGCATAGCTCTTGTCGCTGAAGGTGAAGGTCTTTTCGAGTTTGAGGCCCGCCGCCGTCTCACCGTCAAAGCTAATTGATTCTGAACCTGCCGCGCCGACCTCGAGATGTGCGGGTGACGACGAGCTGTAAGCGATCTCGTGATCGTCGAGCGTTTGTCCACTGCGAGTCACGATCGCACCGAGCGGCAGGAGGCCTCCCGGCGGCGCCTGTACCATCTCATATGGTGGGCTGTTCTTGCCGGCGGACTGGCGGTAGTCCTTGAGCCTGAAGCTCGTTAGCCGCGCGCCGCGGCTGGTAAAGGTCGCGACGAAGAGGCTGGTCTCGACTTCGTAAGTGCGCTCGGTCGCCGCGGCCGCCGCTGGGCTCATGGCGGCTCCAGGAGCGATCGCGAGTGGCGAAGCTGCGGCGCTTGGAGTCCCGGCCGGCGTTCCCACCGGTGACGCCGCCGCGCTCGGGCTTTCCTCCGTCATTGGATGCGTCTGCGGAGGGTAGAGCCGTTTCAGCACCAGTTCCTGGTAGGCGAAGATCAGGATCAGCGAGATGATGACGGTAATCAGGACGCGGCTGGTATCCAACTGATTGTTACCTCAGGGTCTGCCGCGCATCGACACCGGATCGTGGCCGTGGCCGCCGAACGGATTACATCGCGCGAGGCGCACGATCGCCATTGCGCCGCCGCGAATCACGCCGTGATTCGAGATCGCCTGGACCGCGTACTCCGAACAGCTCGGCTCGAAGCGGCACGCGCGCCCGAACATCGCGGTGAGCGTCGGCGAAATGATGAATTGATAGAGGCGGATCATTGCGAGCGCGGCGCGGCCCGGAATTGAGAGGAGCGCGGCGATGATCGAATTTATATTCATCGCGCGAGCTTCTCCGTGAGTTTTACCGCGGTGTCGTGCAGCTCGGTCGAGAGCGTGGCGAAGTCGATTGATGCGGCGCCCGTGCGTGCGATCACAACGATCGCCAGGCCAGCCGGGATCCGCTCGCGCAGTGAACGACGGTAGCATTCGCGGATGCGGCGCCTGACGCGATTGCGCGCGACGGCGTTGCCGATCCGGCGCGATACGGTGATACCGAGTGCGCCGTGCGCGATATCAGGAATTTTTCCCGCGTATAGCACGAAGTGTGAACTCTGCAGGCGCATCCCGTGCCGCTGGAGTTGGAGAAACTGGGCGCTTCGATGCAGCCGGTCGGTGGCGCCGAAGCTCTGGGATGCGCGCGCCTCGTTTAGCCGGGCTGCTTGGGCGGAATCGAGATGGCGAGGCGGACGCGGCCCTTGGCGCGCCGGCGTTTGAGCACTTTTCGTCCGCCCGGCGTGGCCATCCGGGCGAGGAACCCGTGGGTTCGTTTGCGTCGGCGGTTGTGAGGCTGATAGGTCCTTTTCATCGCTGGCGGCCAATTTCACTCGTATATTCGGGCCGTCTCCCGCGCGGGCCCGTTGTCGGTAGGTTTCGGTGAACCCAGGGAAGTCCCTGCCGGGAGTTCCGAAAACCCTGAACGCACAATCGAACCATACCGCGGCCCATCGGGCAAGAGAGCTTTGGTGGGGCGAAATTTTCAAGGTTCTTTGCAACGCGCGAGGGTAGGCGCGCCCGGTTGTTGAATCCGCACGTCGGTGACGCCCGGATGGGGCTTCGTCAGCGCCTTGGGGAACGGCTTGCCCCTTAGGTAGCAATCGAAGAACGCGAGGCTATACGCGGCCATCGCATCGTGATCGTCGCTTATCAGATTGGTCCATCCAAAATGCCCGGCGCGATCGAACTCGACGAAATATTTCGGCGGCGGTGACTCATCGTATGCTCCTGCTTTCCGGGCAATCGATGGCGTGAGTCCGATATCGCGCGTGCCGCCCTGGTACATGATTGGCGCGTCGATATCGCCGAGTGTGTTGTGCACGATAAACGGCACGGCGTAAGGCGAGAGCGCGAGGACCGCCTTGATGCGCCGATCTTTCCAAGTCGGCCATGCGCCGCCGATTGCCATCACCGTGTAACCGCCGAGCGAATGGCCGGCAAGTCCGACTCGCTGCCAGTCAATCTTCGAACCAAATTCACGGCTCGCACGAAGTGCGGTGAGCAGCTTTTCGATATCGTCCTTGCGATCGGCGTAGGTCTTGTCGCTCCAGTCGTGTGGCTTGGCGAACGGAACCTCGGGGCGGCCGGCCCAAAGGTTAAAGTCACCGCAGGCGAAATCGCGATGGTTGGGCGCGAAGACCGCGTAGCCATCTGCCGCGAGCGCCTCCATCAGAAAGAGCGACTGCGTCGCGCATCCGTGAAAGCCGTGGGAGAAGATGATGAGCGGCCAGGGAGACCGATAGCCGGAGCCGGGGAGCCAGATCGAGACCTCGAGGTGGGCGATCTGCTCGTGGCGGGCCTCGGGCTCCGAGATGACAGCGCCGCTTAGAGGAGCCGCGACGACGATGCAAATCAGGATTGCGATGAAGAGGGCGGCACGCCGGCGATGCATCGCACAAGTGTACGTGTAATCGGTGGTGCGCCACAGACAAAATCCAGCATGGGCCGGCATCAGCGTCTCCAAATGCTGATTTGTCGCGAAATTAGGGGTTGAACTCGCTTATACCAATCGGTATAGATGGAGGGTGGACTCGCGGGCAGGCCTCATCACCGCGGCGCTCGCGCTATTCGCTCGGCGCGGCTATGACGCCGTCGGCGTGCAGGAAATCGCCGAGAGCGCGGGCGTCGCCAAGCCGACGTTGTATCACTTCTTCGGGTCCAAGCAGGGACTGCTCGAGGCGATCTTCGATGAGTATGCAGGCAGGCTCGACAGGCAGGTCGAGTCAGCGGCTGAATATTTCGGCGACCTGCCGCTGACGCTCGACCGGATTGCGGCGGCCTACGTGGAATTCGCGCGCCAGGAACCGGTATTCTATAGGCTGGAACTGGCGCTTCACTCGGCACCTCCTGATTCAGTTGGCTACCAGGTCGCGGCACGCCACTACTCGCGGCGGCTTGGAATAATCGAGGGCGTTTTCATCAAGGCGGTCCGTCAGCATGGCAACATGCGCGGGCGTCATCAGCGCTACGCCCTATCGCTGGTGGGAATTATCAACCTTTACCTGTCGCTGCAGCTCAACGAGCGGCTGATAATCACAGATCGCGTGCGTCACGAGATGATCCATCAATTCAGCCACGGCATCTACTCGTAGGAGAATCGATCGTAGGATGTCCCGATATCTGTACCTAACGGTAAAGCAAGCATGATCGAAAAAGAACATTGGGCGGCTGATGCCGTTTTCTATCACCTTTTCCCCCTCGGATGCTTCGGCGCACCAGAGCGGAACCCCTTCGCAGGAGTGCCGGTCGATAGATTGTCGAGCCTCCGACGATGGTTCGATCACTTCGAACAGCTCGGCATCAACGCGCTGATGCTCGGGCCGATCTTTGAATCGAGCACGCATGGCTACGACACCGCCGATCTCTTCCACGTCGACCGGCGTCTTGGCGACAACGATTCATTCGCGATGCTCGCGCGCGAGCTGCATCGGCGCGGCATGCGTCTTGTGCTCGACGGCGTGTTCCACCACACGGGACGTGACTTCCCAGCGTTTCGTAATGTCCTCGCACGTGGCGCGTCGTCCGAGTTCCGCGATTGGTACCACCTGGACTTCTCGCACTCGAGTCCGCGCGGCGATCCCTTCAGCTACGACGGGTGGCACGGGCACTTGAGCCTGCCGAAGTTGAATCTTCGAAATCGCGCAGTGTGCGAGCATTTATGCGCCGCGGTGTCGTCGTGGATTGAACGGTTCGATATCGACGGACTCCGCCTCGACGCCGCCGACTCGCTCGACTTCGACTTCCAGCGCGAGCTCGCCGCCCACTGCAAGGCTAGGAAAC
>JASHQJ010000497.1 GCA_030037595.1 Candidatus Binataceae bacterium | reverse complement strand
ACGAAATCGGAATACAGACAGAGAAGGGGCATCATCAGGACTAGCGCGAGCACGCGCGGCAGGACGAGGAATTCGAGTGGCGAGATGCCCATCGTCGCGAGCGCGTCGATTTCCTGGGTTACCTTCATCGTGCCGAGCGCGGCGGCGAAGGCGGCGCCCGTGCGGCCGGCCATGATGATGGCCGTCATCATCGCGCCCATGTCTCGTGTGACGCCGATAGCGACCAGGTCCGCGACGTAGATCTGCGCGCCGAACTGCAGGAGCTGCACCGCGCCCATGAACGCGAGGATGATGCCGACCAGGTAGCTGATGAGCGTGACGATGCCGAGCGCATTCGCGCCGCAATCCTGGATCGCGATCATCAGGTCCGAAGTTCGAAAGCGCGCCCTGCCCGTAAAGAGCCGCCAGAACGCGATCGTCACGCGGCCGAAGAAGTCGAGGAATTCGTCGAGCGCGCGCCAGGCTTCGACTGTCATCGTGCCGATGCGCGTCAGCAGTGATTCACGCGATTCGGCCGCGCGCGCATCTTTCTTTTCGGGCACCGCTTCGGCGAGCTCGAGCAGGCGTTGCACGCCGGGCGGGAGGCCCGAGCGATCCACTTCAATACCGCGCGTGCGGCAGAGATCGAGGATGCGCTCGAGAAAGGTCAGCAGCGCAGTGTCCCATTCGCCGAGATCGGAAGATTCGAACCCGATACGGCGCGGCTTTGGGGGAGCGTCGAGGGTGCTTAGCGTCGGCGCGGTCGCGGCGCCCTTGTGACGCATCGACCATTCGCCGGATAGATGAAGCGTGAGCGTGTCGGCTGAGCGGGTGACCGTGACGCCGGGCGGCGCGGCAATGTGAATCGAAGTGGCCATCGGCGCGTTGAACGCGTTGCGCGTCAGCATACCATAACGGCGGCGCGAGAAAGGGTCCGTGAGGTGGCGTAAATCGCGCAGCGGCAACAATTAAACGCTGTTCGCCGTTACCCTGAAGTAAGGCTTGAGGAGGAGGAGGTCGGACTCCGTGTCACTTCGGGAACAGCACGCTGATGCTCTCGCGATGGTGAATGCGACTGATAGCTTCCCCGAACAGCGGTGCGACGGACACGATTTCCACTTTGGGAGAAAACTTGACCGGTTGCGTTTCGATCGAATCTGTCACGAGCAAGCTCTGGATCGGACTACGGTCGAGCCGCTCCATCGAGCCCTCGCCGAAAACGCCATGTGAGACGGCCGCATAGACAGCTTTCGCGCCACGTTCAACCAGTTTGTTGGCCGCTTCGACCAAGGTTCCGGCCGAGAGCGTGAAGTCATCGACGATGACCGCGGTCTTGTCGCGCACCTCGCCGATGATCTCGACGATCTCGGCGCGCTCGTTGTGGGCCCTGCGTTCCTTGTCTGCTATTGCGATCGGAGCACGCAGGAGGCTCGCGTACTTGCGCGCCGGCTTGGCGAAGCCAACGTCGGGAGAGACCACGACGAGGTCGGGTAGCTTCTTGCGCGCGATTTCTCTTCCGAGAACCGGCAGCGCATAGAGATCGTCGACCGGAATCAGGAAGAAGCCTTGGATTTGCGGCGCGTGCAGATCCAGCGTCACGACACGGTCGGCGCCGGCCGCGGCGATCGCGTCGGCGCATACCCGGGCGCGAATCGAGACTCGCGGTTCATCCTTCTTGTCGCCCTTCGCATAACTGAAGTAGGGCATCACGACCGTAACGGACTCGGCGCTGGCACGCTTCAACGCGTCGACCCAGAAGAGGAGCTCCATGAAATTGTCGTTCGTGGGGAAGACCGTCGACTGGACAATGTACACGTCGCGTCCACGCACGTTTTCGTTGACCCGGACGAACAGATTGCCGTCCGAGAAGCGGAGCACCTCGCCAGCGCCCGGCTTGGTGTGGAGATAGGCGCAGATCTTCGCGGTCAGCTTGGGGCTGCCGCTGCCACCGAAGATGACGATACCGTTGTTGGCCGGGTTGTTGTCTTTCATCTTCACAGCGTGCTGTCCAGAACCGTACGAAGGCATCCTACATGATTGCCGTTTTGTAGATTAAGACGATTGTAACGTGTTAGCCAAGCGAACCTGGTGCGCTATGCCAGAGAGAATTGGAACCTCTCGAATGCCTATCGTGCAATGAACGCGAACGAGCCGAATATCGAGTTGCGGGCCACGGCGCCGATCGAGGGCGGCGAAGCGGAGAGTCTCGCGGCGGCGATCATAAAGGCGAGGCGGCGATTGCTGCCGTTTCTCTTCGTCCTCTATATCGTCGCGTATCTCGATCGCATCAACGTCGGCTTTGCGGCGCTCGAGATGAATCGCGACCTGGGCCTGAGCGACGCGGTGTTCGGCCTCGGCGCCGGGCTCTTTTTCGTCGGCTACTTTTTGTTCGAAATTCCAAGCAACCTGATCCTCGCGCGCGTCGGCGCGCGGCGCTGGATCGCGCGTATCCTGGTGAGCTGGGGCGCGGTGGCGATGGCGATGGTCTTCGTGCGCGGCGCGGCGAGTTTCTACGCAATGCGCGTCCTGCTCGGCGTGGCGGAGGCGGGCTTCTTCCCCGGTATCATCCTTTATCTCACGTATTGGTTTCCGCCGCGCGAACAGGCGCGCGCGATCGCAACGTTCATGGCTGCGACTGCGGTCGCGGGCATCGTCGCGGGACCGATCTCGGGCGCGCTGCTCACGATGCACGGCCTGGCGGGACTCGCGGGATGGCAATGGCTCTTCATCGTCGAAGGCGCGCCGGCAGTTGTTCTTGGATTCGTCGTCGCGAAGTGGCTGCCTGACCGGGTGGCGGACGCACGATGGCTCTCAAACCAGGAACGCAATGCGCTCACGGCGCGACTCGCCGTAGAAGGGAAGCTGGCGGAAGCCTCGCGCGGTTATCAGCTCCGCGACGCGTTTGTGAGCGGCAGAGTCTGGATGCTCGCGGCGATCTACTTGACGGTTGTGCTGAGCCTCTATGGGCTCAGCTTCTGGCTGCCGAACATCGTGAAGCAGATGGGTATGCAGAGCGACGTCGCGATCGGGTTCATCACATCGATACCGTTCGTGCTCGAGGCGATCAGCATGGTGCTGGTGAGCAAGTCGTCGGACCAGAGAGGCGAGCGGCGGCTGCACGTCGCGATATCGGCGCTCGTGGGATGCGCGGGATTCGCGCTTGCGACGGCGGCGCAGGCACCGATCGGTGTGTTCGCGGCTATCTGCGTCGCAGCGGCTGGCGTCGGCGGATGCTTCGGGCCGTTCTGGTCAATCCCCGCGGAATACCTCTCAGGTGTCGCGGCCGCGGGCGGAATCGCGCTCATCAACTCGGTGGGAAACCTGGGCGGGTTCGTCGGGCCGTACGCCGTGGGCTTCATTCGGCAGCGTAGCGCGGGCTTCGCGGGGGCCTACGCGCTGTTGTCTGGGTCGCTACTTGTGGCGGCATTTATTGCGTTAACGATCGCACGCTTGGATCGGCATCGATAGCGAGCGTAATCATACGTTGCGTGGCGTAAGGTGAAGCCCCTTCGCCAAGAGTTCGTATGATCGACGCCTC
>JASHQJ010000496.1 GCA_030037595.1 Candidatus Binataceae bacterium | reverse complement strand
GCATCTCAAGTCCGTACGCACACTCGTACATACGCTATGCGAGGTCGCGGGCAAGGGCGGCAACCTGCTGCTCAACGTATCGCCAACAAGCGACGGCACGCTGCCTCCCGAGCAGGTCGAGCGCCTCAATGCGATCGGCGAATGGATGAGCCGCAACGAGGAGGGAGTCATCGGGACGACACCGGGGCTCGAGCCTTGGCAGTTCTACGGCCCCTCGACGCGTCGGGGTAATCGCGTGTACCTGCATCTCCTGATGCGCCCGTATGAGACAGTCTCGATACGCGGCGTGAGGGTGAAAAAAGTGGTTGCGGTGCGGCCGCTCGGCAGCACGATGTCACTGAAATTTTCGCGCCGTATTGCGGCCGCGGACATGCTCTTCAATACCGACCCGGTCGGCGAGATTGTGATCCAAACACCCGACAGCGCTCTCGACGGCATCGCGACAATCCTGGCGGTTGATATGTGACGGTTAAAATTTCTATTTCGATTTCCGAATCGGCCGCCGATTTTGTCGAACGTTATCGAAGAAAGCACGGCCTGAGTCGTTCGCAGGTTTTCGAGGATGCGCTCAAGCTCCTCAGGAGCCGCGAACTGGAGTCAGCCTATCGTGCTGCCAACGCCGAATCGTTAGTCGACTGGGAAATTGCTACGTCCGACGGACTATCCGATGAGACTTGGTGAGCACTCGATGGCGTGCTCGCCCTGGTGCAGCGAGAGCATCATTTTCAGGCTTTCGTCAAGGTGTTGGTGAAATCAGGATCAGCGAAAAGCTTCGACACGGCGTCGCGCATTGCGGCGTCGAGCATGTGTTGCGCGTTGCTACGGCTCGCGAGGGCGAACGTATCGTGCGCGCGGCCCGTTACGTACTTGCGATAAGGTATCGCACCGCCGCGACGCACGATCGACACCTCCAAGTCCATCGAGGCATTAGCCTCGTTGACGACTCCTCGATTCACGAACGTGTTGCTGAAGTACCCGAGACGAACGATCACGGCGTCGCCGCCGGCACCGCCCACGAATCCGCGGTTCTTCAACTCCGATTCGAGCGCGCTCTTCAGCGTCGCCCCGACATCTGATGGCGTGACGGTGTCCGCGGTCTTGATGCCGAACATCGCGATGTTCTCGCCGACTTTCTGCGTGGTGCGATTGTCAACCACCCCCACGGAAACGGGCGGCGATGACGGCGCGGCGATCTTTGCGATTTGCTCTTGGGGTTGGTAGGTGACATCTACCTTCGGTGGAACGAGACCGCAGCCGCTGATTGTTACAATCGCGGCACATGAAACAGCGAGATGCCTGGCGAAGGCTGGCCTCAAGTTAAAACGCGAGATCTATGGAAATGAAAGCCCGGTGGCTCTTGCGAGGTCTTCCAGCGCCTGCGCCTCGCTCACGACCTTGATCGCCGTCATGCCGAGCTGCGCCGCGGGCTTGCAGTTGACTCCGAGGTCATCGAGGTAAACGCAGGCCTGCGCCGCGACGCCGAGCAGCTCGCAGATCATCAGGTAGATCCGCTGATCGGGCTTGCGGATGCCGGCCTTCGAGCTTTCGATGATCGCGTCGAAGTGCTGCATGATTTCCTGCGCAGGTGAAGCGGCGCCGTCCGCCGCCAGGTCGTCGCGGATCATGTTGTTGGTGATGCATCCGACCTTGAAGTGGCGCTTGCAGCGGAGCAAGGCACCGACCATGCGCGGCCTGAGCTCGCCGTGTAGGAGTGGCAGCACTTCGCAGCCACGCACCGGATGCCCGAGTGCCGTTGATTCCTCGAGGTATTTGCGATCGAACGCCCGGCCATCGATCTCGCCGCGCTCGAAGAGCGCCCAAGCGTTGGCATTCGCGTTGGTCGAATTGACCTTGCGAATGAAATTCTCGGGCAGGCTGCGTTTCACTTCGTAGCGATTGAACGCCTCGAACGGCGACGTGGTGAAAACGCCGCCGAAATCCCAGATGACCGCTTCGATACTCACGCAGTCAACTTTATCTGACTTGGGCGGGATTTCTAAACGTGCCGTGCGCAGTTGTCTTGCAGTTCGCGGCGGACTACACGAACTCCATGAGGAACATCTCAATCGCGATACTCATCGCGGCGGCCACGCTGCTTGCGAGCCGCTCGGCCTTGGATGCGGCTCCGCCCGCGTCGGCAGGCGTTGTTCATACCGTGTTGAGCCAGCCGCTACCGAGTCAGCCCGGCACCGATGTCACCGTGATGACCGTCGATTACCCGCCACGAGGTTCGACGCCTCCGCATGAGCATCCGGGCTACACCTATGCCTACGTCCTCGAAGGCGCGGTCGTCTCACAGCTCGACGATCACAAAGCGGTGACCTTTAAAGCCGGCGAGATGTGGACCGAGCTGCCGCACGAGCATCACATGGTCTCTAAGAACGCGAGCACGACCGAACCTGCTCGCCTTCTGGTCTTCATGATCGCGCCCCACGGCGTGCCGCTCGTTACGATGCTTCCGGTTAAACCTTCACCCTGAGGCCTTCGGCCGATCTTCGATTGGCGTTGCGATGTACCAGACGTGGCCGAAGGGATCCTGCACGCCGCCGCAGTGGTCGCCCCAATGCTTGTCTTCCATCGGATCGACGACTTTTGATCCTGCCTCGAGCGCGCGCTTGTACGCCGCGTCAGCATCCTCGACGTACACGTAGAGATGGAGCGGCGAGCCGCCGAGTGAATGCGGCGTCGCGACGAAGGCCGCGGCAGGGGATTTCGTCGCGTGCTCCATCGTCGGATCGCTCAGCATCACGTTGGTCTGGCCGATCGCCATCTGGACGTGGCTCAGCCTGCCGCCCTCCTCGACGCGATGCACCTCGCGCGCGCCGAACACCTTGCGATAGAAATCGAACGCGCGCCCGACGCCCTCGATATACATGAAGGGCATGATGTTGCCCGGTTGCTGGTAGCGCGGCGGCGCCTGTTGCGTCTCGGCTTTTCGCGCCAGGGCATCCAGCCGCGTCGCGATATACCAGGTGTTGCCGAAGGCATCGCGCACCGCGCCGCAGCGCTCGCCGTACGGCAGGTCCGCGGGCTCGCTGACGGACACGGCGCCCGCAGCGAGCGCCTGCCGATACGTGCTGTCGGCATCGGGGACATAGACATGAAGAACCGGCTGCAGCGGGTGAAAGGATCCGTGCGTCTCGCCCATCGCAATTATCGAGTCGCCAATCCTGATCTTCGCGTGATACACCGTGCCGGCGTCGTCCTCGGCGCGGAAGACTTCCTCGGCATCGAACGCCTTCTTCATGAAGTCGATCAGGCGCGGCGTGCCAATCGGATGCAGGTAAGGGGTCACGTTCCGTAGCTCAACCGGCAGCGGCTCCGCGTCGGCGCGATGAGTTGCGATATACCAGTGATTGCCGAACGGATCCTTCACGCTGCCTTCGCGATCGCCGTAGTCCTGATCGACGGGCTCGTGAATCGACGTCGCACCGGCCTCGATCGCGCGCGCGTAGGCGGCGTCGGCATCGGGCACGAAGAGCCAGAGCGCGCTCGGATTCGGCCGACTCTCGCCGGAGGGATCGCCAAGCTCGAGCATCGATCCTTCGATTCGCACCTCGGCGTGCCCGATGCGGCCTTCAGCGGTTTCCGCGCGCATCGTTTCCTCGGCGCGGAACACGCGCTTGAGGAAATCGATCATCTTCGCAGCGCCGTCGACGGCGACGTAAGGCGTGACGCTATGAAATCCCTCGCGCATGTATGCGGGCGTAGTGGCCGCAACTGGCGGGGGCGCGGGGCGTTCAGGCGCCAACGATCGTTTTGCCGTGTGACTCCTTTGGCGCCGCGTTGCGGGCTGCTTGCCGCCGAACAGTTCGCGCTTCAGGCGTGACTTGAAATCAGCATCCGGCAGGCCGCGCAGATCGGCTGCGACGCGAAGAATCGGCGCGAGCTTGGGGCTCACGCGCGGCGCGGCTTTGCGATCATCGATCATCGCCTGCACCGCGCGCGCGAGCTCGTCCGCAGCCCGCGGCGGCTGCCGTGTTGGCGTCGCGCGCTTCACCGTTCTCCCACCATCGATCGAAGCGCCTGCAGCCCGCGAAACTGAAGCTGCTTGACGGCGCCCTCGCTCCGCCCGATCGCTTTCGCGATCTCGGCGGTTGATTGTTCCTTGGCAAATCTCATCGTGACGACGTGGCGCTGATCAGCCGGCAGCTTGTCCACCAGCTTGAAGAGTCGCGCGCGATATTCAGCCTCCTCGAGATCTTCGGTCGCAGACCGATCGAGCTCGATCATGCTTCGTTTCAGCTTCTCGAGCCGTTTGAAGCCGCGGCCGCGATCGGCGATTGCGTTGGCGGCGATCCGAAACAGCCAAACGACGAACGGCACACTGCGCCATTCGAAATGGCCGAGACCTTCGAGCGCCTTGTGGAAGACATCGGCGGTCAGGTCTTGGGCATGGTCGCGATCGCCGACGCGGCGCAGGATAAATGCGTACACGCGTTCAAAGTTCGCCTCGTAGAGGTTGGCGAAGCAAGCCGGGTCGCGCTGCGCGGCTTCGATCTGCCGGCGCTCCGCCGCGTCCGCGGAATCCGGACGCGCGCGCTCCTTGCCTCGGCGCTTCAATGCCGACACTCCGGCCACATTCATCCTCCAACTACCAAAACGCCGGAGCGGACCAAAAGTCACGCGGCGATTGCCGCGTGATGGGTTCAGCCCGCCGCTACAGTGCCGCACCAATCAAGAGAGCATCCGGCGCTCGCCCACTGGCGTCGTCGCTCACCGTCAATTCGCCCGTATCGAAGCCGACTTTATCGGCCTCGAATCTCACGGTTACGGAACAGTCGGTTCTGGTAGCAATCTGCGAGCCGCGCGTGTCGGCGATTATTTGAAAATCTGCCAAGGGCGTAACCGTGACCGAAACCGGAACCGCGACATCGTTGCGATTGGCGACCTTCCGCGTAGTCCGCCGTTGCAAGAAGACATCCAACGTCGGGCTCAAGGAGAGCTGAGTTGAGGGCTGCGGCGGCGCACCGCCCAGTGTCGGCGCGGGAGCCTGGTATTCATAGGCGCCGCGGTCGCAGTTGCCGTTGGGTCCGTCTTCGGGATCGGGCCGCCGCTCGCCGCGCTGGTCGCAGGTCAGTTGGTACGGTTCCGTCGCTGCATCGCCTGTACAAGGGTTGAGTCCAAGGCTGGCGGGATACGTACAATTTGAGAAAGGAACAATGTCCGTTGCCGGACCTTGAGGCTGCAGCGCAATCGTGAGAGTCGGGCCGCCAAGTTGCGCGAGCGAACCATCCAGCACAACGCCGGCGTTGGCGACGATGTCTTCGGCGGTGAGATTACAAGAGGAATCGTCAGCGAAATCGCCGCCACCGGAGTTGTCGATCGCAAGACCGGCGCAATTGCCGCCGCTGGTTGACCCCTCCAGAATCGTGTTCTTCACGGTCGCGGCAGTAGCGGTTTTGATGTCGTAGATAGCACCGCCGTTGTCGGCGCCATTCGGCGCCATTTTGATAGAAGGTGGTACTCGCGCCTGCCAACGTGCCGGCGTTGTAGATCGCGCCGCCGTCGCCGTCCTGTGCCGTGTGGCATAGAATGTGTCATTCGTCAGAGTCAGCTCACCCTCGTTGTAGAGGGCTCCTCCGCTGCCCAGCAGTGCGACATTGTTATAGAAGCTACTATCCATCGCTGACAACGTGCCGCCGACAGCGTCGTAGATGGCACCGCCGTCGCTCTCCGCCTCATCGCTGAAAAGGTGCAATCCTTGAGTGTCAGCGTGCCGGTATTTTCGATACCGCCGCCATTCCCAGTGCTTGCTGCGCCGGTTATGATCAGATTTTGGAGCAATACCGTTGCACTGCTGTTGTCGATGCACAGCACCTGGTTTTTACCGCGGCCGCTTATGTAGAGTGGGTTCGTAGGTCCGTTGATGGTCAGATTGACTGGGACGGTAATCGTCGGCAGCGGGCTGTGAAGGTCGATTTCGCCGCCCGAGCTGCTGTCGGTAAACGTAATCTCGTAACCCGTACCTCCCGGAGTGGTTTGGCAGGAGTCGCCATTCTGTTGCCCCACACTGATGGCGATATCTATCGCATCGCAGAGCGTACAGTTCCTGATGGAAGTGGGGTCTGCCGAACTAGTCGCCACGATCGTAGTTTGGGCGCTGCTTAAGGCCGGCATTGCCAATATCAAGGCGCCGACGATTGCAGCTAGCGGCAGTTTTGCGCGCATGATGATCCCTTCCACGGGCTCTGCATATCTAACTCCTGGTAGCTGAAAACCCGGTTCACGGATTTAATCGTTATCCAAAATTATTTCGCCACCTGCGGCGTTCATTCTTCTCGCCGACGATCGGCCGCGAAGAAAAATCGAGGACGGCAGCCATCCGCCGTTCTCGATTTCATTGATGCCGATTCTGAGAGCGGGCCCCTTCTCGACTTGGCCCCTAGTTGCCCTTCTCGTCTTTGATACCGGCGAGGTGCAGCGCCTTTCGCTTGGCGCCGTTCAGATCGTAGTACTTCCGCGTCACGATTCGCTGCGCGTAGAGGCCGCCACCCGCCTGTACGTTGGTGACGGCCTTCCATCCGCCGTACGCATCGGCGGTAAGGTCGCGGATCGCATGGAACAGCTTGGCGCGATACTCGCCGTCGACGCCCGTCATCGTGCTCATGTACTTCCGCACCAGCGGCCCCGTAACCTCGTTTTCGAAGTCCGCGACCGAGGGAGCGGTGAGCACCGAGCCGCCTGCGATATCATGCAGATGACGCACCATCGCATTGTAGTTGGCCGCTGCATGATACTTGCCGGCGTTGGTGTAGAGCTCGTCGGGAAACGCCGCGCCCTCTTCACTGATGGTGCAGTTCGCAATCGCCGCTTCGAGCGCAGCATGCACGAGTGTCGCGTGAATGAGCATCTCGGAGATTTTCTCCTTAATATGCGATTCCTTGGCGAGACCGTTGGCTTCGGCGATAAGCTGAGCGAAACCCACCAATTGGTCGCCTTCCTCCGCCATGCCCGAGAGCCCGCCGAGGCGCTCCCAGAGCCCGAGCGAATGCGCGAAGACGGCCGCGTGCGCCACTTCTCCATCGAGGAAGATTCTTTCGTTCGGCACAAACACATCGTCGAAGATGACGAAGCCTTCGGGCATGTGAATCGCTGACGCAACCGGGAAGTCGCGCGTATCGTGATGACGCGGCGCGAAGGTCGTGTCCACGATCTTGACCCCGGGCGAGTTCACCGGCACCGCGCATCCGATCGCGTAGGACTCCTCACCGGGCTTCATGGCTTTAGTCGGAATCACCATCAGCTCGTGGCTCATCGAGGCGCCCGTGATGTGCAGCTTGGCGCCTCGAATCACCACGCCGTCGGCGCGCCGGTCGACCACGTGCGTGTACGCGTCGGGATCATCCTGCTTGCCGGGCGGTCGGCTGCGATCACCCTTGGCGTCCGTGATGCACTCGACGATTCGGATGTCGCGGCGCTGCGCGCCCTTGACGTAGTCGCGGATACGCTCGGCATACTCTGGGAGCGCGGGCGCGATCCGCGACGCGGCGGTCGTCAATGTCATAATCGACTGGTAAGTAACATTGGCCACGATATCGGATGAATGCAGAAGCGGAATTCGATCCTTCAGCTCCTTGGCTGAACCTGGGATAGTCATCAATTCGCTGACGGCGTCAGTTCCCGGCTTGTACCAGCGATCGTACCCGGCCGCGATCCGGCCGACGCAGGCACCGAGCAGCGGATGCGTGGCAAGGTCGCGCACGCGTTCGCCCTCGAAAAAGGTTTCGCGTCCGTCCTTGATGGACTTCTTGTATTGCTCTCCGGTCATCATATGCGCTTCTTCTCCTCGGTGGCGCTGGTGGCTCGAATCTACGCCGATCGAAGCGGCCGCAACAAACCACTCGGTATGTTCGCGGTGCAATCGGCGCCTCGAACACTGTTGCCATGATTCGGGCACGATTTGCAAAGCGCTTCGGCGCGCGATTCCGAGCAGCCGGCCTTGACGAAAACTCAACGGCAGCTGGCCGCAAATTTCAGCGACCAGACCCGATTTTGAGGCTTCCAGACGACGACCTCGCCAATTGGACCTTTGTCCAATAGCGTGTACCACGATCGTATGTTACGGTCCGCTCGCGTCGTCGCCGTGACCGCCGCGGAACGAAAGCCCAACGCCCAACCAGGGCGTTCGTCACAACTAACGGAGCGGGGAATTGCTGTATCGATGAGGTGAAATCGGATCGAAATGGCCGTCGCGAAAAGTCTCAAATCATGGCGCGTCAAAAACGGCCTCAAGCAGCGTGACGTGGCCGAGCAACTGGGCGTTCAGGCGAGCTTCATCGCCTTTATCGAAAGCGGCCGCCGCCAGCCGTCGCTCCCGCTGCTGATCAAGTTGGCGGATCTGATGAAAGTCGATCGCGCCCAGTTCTGCCGCGACGCACGGCCCGACCTGGCCGTGCTCCTCGACAATCGTCCCCCGCGCCAGCGCGCGTCACAGCCGTTCAACCTGGGCATCCTGAGAACCGCGCACGCCACCCAGGCCGAGCTCGAGGTCCTGAAGGCGGTGCAGCGCTTAGGCCGCGTTCGCAGGCCGCGCGACCTGCTGTTCGTCCTCAACGCCATCCGTCAGGCGCTCGATTAGCGAAAACTCAGACTTCGGATCGGACCGCCAGAAAGATCACGAATCAAGCGCAACGCGATCGACGCGGCCGCTTGCGATATAGACGCTGCGCGCCTGCCGCTCCTCGAGGCTGAAATCTGCGAGTAGCGGCTCGAGCAGACTCCACGGCCGCGCGAGGCCCTCGAAAGTGCTCACCGAGCGCATCGCCGCGTAGAACACCGCCATGTTCACCGGCATCGCCCACGGCGGGGCCCACTTGAGACCCGTGGCGACCACTCGAGCACCGGGGCGGAGGCTCCTGATCACGTTGCAGACGGCGTCGCGCGTGCGCATCACGTCGTGAGTGAAATGAAACAGGGCGGCGTCGGCGGCCACGCTGATTTCGGCCGATTCGATCGGCGACTGAATCAAAGTGAAGTTGCTCCAGCCGTTGCGCTCGACGCGCTCGCGCGCTCGCGCCAGCATCTCGGCGCTCTGATCGATTCCGATCACGTGGCCCTTGGAACCAACCTGCTTGCGCAGCCGCTCGAAGCTTAGTCCGGTGCCGCAGGCAACGTCGATCACGGTCGAGCCACGCCGCAGCCAGAGGCGGTTGATTGCGCGCCGGCGGATCGGATCGAAGATGCGGAGTTCGAGGTCGTAGATCGGCGCGCGGTCGCGATATTGGCTGAGCGCGGCCTCGCGATCGGGGGCAACGCCGGCGAACGGATCCCAGGATTGAGATTCAGCTCGATTGTGGTTGTCCATGAGGCGCAGCTTCCCCTTTGCCAAAGAGGCTAAGCACCGGGCGGACCTGGCGCAACGCGCGTCTGTCGCGCACGTGACTCAATGTAGCGTTCGGTAGTGGACATCCGCGCCGATCGATGAGCCTAGGGGCGCAGAAATTGACGGAGCGCGGCTATCGCTTCCGGCTCTGACAGCCATGGCGTATGGCCAACACCGGGAACTTCGATGGTGCAGATATCAGGCCGTCGCAACCGCATCTTCGCGACGGTGCTCGGCAACAGGGCGTCGCTCTCGGCTCCTCGAACCATCAGAATCGGAGCCTGCACCGCATCAAAGAGCGACCAGAGTCCGGGCGAAGAAGACGAGGGCGCCGTATCGGACGAAGGCGCAAGCGACTGAACCTGTGGATTGGTTTTCCAGCGCAGCAAGCCATTCTCGTCGCGGCGCGTGGAATTTTTGACGATAGCTGAGTTTGTAGCACTCCAGTGCCCCGTCGACATCATGAAACTCGAGCTCTATGTGGTTTGGCGGGTTCGCGCCCTCCTTCGGCGTGGGCACGTTTATCTCCTGTCCGATATCGTTGAGCACGAGTCGTTCGACGCGGTCGGGATTGGTGGCCGCTATAACCATCGCGACGATACCGCCTAGCCAGCTTCCAATGAGACTCGCTTTGGTGACGGCGAGCGAATTGAGCAGCGCGAGCGTGTCACTCACGTGGCGCCGAAACACGTAGTCACCTTCGGGCTGCCAATCGCTGTCGCCGTGTCCGCGAAAATCGAGCGCCAGCGCGCGATGTAAGTCGGCAATCAGCGTCGCAACGTGGTCGAAGCAGTCGCATTCCCAGTGAGGCCATGCAGGAAGATTGCAATCGGCTTAGATGCATCGCCGGACTCCCTAGTGCATCCGGAGCCCGTTGAGGTGAACGAATTTGTCCTCCGGCATCGAGTTCCCCGCAGTATATCTGGATTGCCGCAACCGCAGTCTGAACGATACGAACTTCGCGGGTCGATGAGCAATTACGTTCGCGCCTGGAGACCGTCGCTTGCGCGGGGGCGATCGATGTTTAAGAAGCCCAAGTCCGACCGGAGAGGTGGCCGAGTGGTCGAAGGCACCAGATTGCTAATCTGGCGTTCTGGGTAACCGGAACCGAGGGTTCGAATCCCTCCCTCTCCGCCACACAGTTTGTAGGGTTTGCATCCTATCGGGAGAAGGCGGCAAATCCGCGCGTGGACGGGCCGATTGGCGCAGTTTGTGGCACCGGAGAGCGCGACCATCCTTACAAATCGCCGATTCAGCGCGATCCCTCTCTGTTTGGGAAAGATTCGGTGCCACGAGCGGAAGCCCCCGCTGCTTGGCCTTTGGACGCTTCCACGGGCCGCTCTAGTCCGCCAGCAGCAGCTGCTGTGCATTCCATTCGATGGGAACACCGGCCTGAGTCTTGAGACGCTCGGCAGAGAGGCAGACGCTTTGCCGCCCGGCGCAGATGGATTCGACGATCGATGGGGCGAGCAGAGCGAGCGGTACCAGGTGGCGGACATAGCTGTCGCTCACACCTTCTCGTGCAGCGATTTGTCCGGTTGATGAAGCCGTTGCCGCAGCCAGTTCGCCGAACCACTGGTAGCCGCGCGCCAACGCTCGAAGGAGGGCTGGATCTGTCCGCGGGACTGCAACCGCTTGGCCTGGGAGCACCAGGCGCGTTTCGATACCACGACGCTTCATCTGCAGCGGAACCAAGCGGGTCACACGCAGGTTGGCTCCGACGGCGGGAAACCGATCGGCCGCGATCATAGCGCGTAGATTGAGTGTGATCTGCATACTCTCCCGCCTGATTTCGACTCGCTCGATGAGCGTTCCCGCATCTCCTGAGATCTCGATCTGATCAAAGGATCTGACCTTGGCATCAATTGCCTCGAGCGCCGGCTTGAGTACAGACGCAGCGAAGCCACCAGCCTTGAGGGTTGAGGCCAGCGCGCCACGGTCCGAAAGGATCTGTCGAATGCCAGCCATCACCGCTTGCTCGATTCGTTCAGCCGGCAGACGCCACCCCTGGTCATCCGACCTCGCGGTTCCTCCGACCAGCCTCTTCGAAACGAAATAACGGTAGCGCCGCTGCCCCTTTTTCGCCCAGCAGGAATAGAGGGGCTCACCGCTC